>DATENN010000308.1:0-34420 GCA_035275045.1 Pyrinomonadaceae bacterium | reverse complement strand
GGTTCGCGCCGCGCGAGCTTCATCGCGCCCCAGGCAAGCGCCAACCCCAGCACGTCGCTGAAGTTGTGGCCCGCGTCCGCGACCAAGGCCAGCGAGTGGGAAACGTGGCCGTAGATTGCCTCGATGATCACGAACGTCAGGTTAAGTGCGACGCCTAAAGCGAACGCGCGTCCGTAATTCACCGGTGTATGAGAATGCGAATGGGCCATATCCAGCTACGAAAGATTCTACGTCAGGCGGCAATTTTACGAGCACCCCGGCGGCGACAGCTTGGAAACTATTTTGTTAGTCTATGCGCCGCCAGGCAAATAGATTTGTTGATTATGGCAACAATCGTTGTCCGAATGACTTCATAAACGATTTTCGTGGGCGATATTCAGGTGAAATTCTCAATGTCGATACTAGACAAGCTTGTATTTCTCCTGCTACTCGGAGTCGCGATGTTTCCAACAGTTCTTGCAGCAGACGACCTCAGCTTTCTTAACAGTTCCACGTTCCCAAACGATGGACAAGTGTGGGGCGGGCGCGGTGTGAGATTGCAGATTAGTGCGAAGGGCGCCTCTTTGGAATTCGACTGCGCGCAGGGTTTGATCGAAAGCGAGACCGGCATTGGGAAGTTGAGACGATTCGACCTGCCGGGAAAGTTCGCGAATGAAAGCGGAGGACCACCGCCAGTAATCTCGGTTAGGCAAGAAGACGGCACGATCCGCAATGCTGATGAGGGAATCGCCTGGCGAAAAGTCCGCTACATCGGACGAATTCGCGGCCGCTCGATGAGGTTGACGGTACGCGATGCAACCACTGGCGCCGTCATTGGCCGGTTCAGACTTTTCCCAGACAATCCGGGACATTTGCTCAAATGCAGGCGTTGATCCATTTTTTTGGTTGAGCCGCTAAAAGTTGGAAGCCGAAGATTTCTTCGGCGGATTTAACTTCTACTATTGCCCTGCGTTGCGCGTTTGGCGTAAGATGCGCGCACATTTCGTTAGAAGTAGCGGGTAGCAATCTCTGTTCGGATAAATCATTTTCCAAGTCCAGTTGAATAGGCGCGTCGCAGCACATGGTTGTCGATTCGTCTTGCAATTCTTGAACGGTCACCCGACCGTTCTTCGGAAGTAGCAGCACTATCTCCACTTTCCGGGTTGTGAAATAGCGCTAAATCGTTTTACTCAGGTTGCTAAGAGTCTTTGTCGTCAAAGAATCGCGGCGCCCAGGATCAAGGAGACTTTCATGAAGAAGATTCCCTCATTTCGTTTTTCTCTGCTTCTTGCAAGCAGCCAATCAGTCGCCAGTTCAGTTTCGACTGGTTTCAAACACAAGGCCACAAAGGCCGCAGCGCACTTGCTGACCTACGCAGTTTGTTTGGCGTTAGTCATTCAGTGCCTCGCGCTTGTACAGCCCGTCTCGGCGCAGGCCCCGGCAGTAAGCAAGGTTGCGCAGACTAAGCAAAAGAAAAAGACGCGAAAGAATCGCAAGAAGAAGCCATCTGCAGAGGACGCCGAAGCAGCCGCCGCCTTGAAGGCCCAGGAGCAGGCACAAAAAGAAGCCGAGGCCCTGGCCAAGAAACAAGCCGCGGAAATAGCAAAGCAGGAAGCCGCCGAAAAGCTTGCGAAGAAAAAGGCTGAAGAAAAAGAGAAGAAGGAAGCCGAACGCAAGGAAGCGGAAGATCGGGCCACCAGTCGTCCATCTGTCGTGATGCCTTATGGCATCTGGGCGAACCAGCCAACCGCACCGTCCGCCCTCGGAAATGCCGGCGCGCTGCAAGCGCCGACGGTGAAGGACATTCCTTCCAAGGAGCGCGAGGTGACCGACCTCGGCACCGTCAATATGGCGGCGTTGAGCAAAAGCAAGAGTTCTTCGAAGACCAGTGCGGAAGCTGAACTGGCTGAGATAGACGCGCCGCAACCCGCACCGGCAGAAGGCCGCGAAGCAATCGGTCAGGGCGCGCTGCTGAAAGAAGCAAAGAAACGAAAGGCGTCGCTTGACTCGCCGATCGCGGGAGTGCCCTCGCCATCCATGGTGCGCACATTTAAATCGGACAATCTTTCACTCGGCTCCGTTCCGCCCGACACCATGGGCGCGGTCGGTTTGAACCACGTCGTCACGACGACCAATGAAAAGGTGCTCATTCAGGATCGTAATGGAGTGACGCTCAGCACCGTTAGCTTGAATGCATTTTGGGCCGCGTTACCGAATGGTCTGGCGAACCCTTCCACGTTCGATCCGAAGATTCTTTACGATCGGTTCAATGACCGCTTCATCATGGTCACTCAGGCCAATTCTTTCGCTCCGACATCCGCGACCTTGATAGCCACATCGCAAACGGGCAATCCTTTGGGTACGTGGAACCGTTACGCGATTGACGTTGATGCCACGGCGACAACCTCGGGGGGTAATTGGGCTGATTATCCGAGTATCGGCTTCAACAAGAATTGGATCGTGATCTCGATCAACCGCTTTGGTTATGGCAACAAGGGCGGCTATCAAGGGCCATCGATCTATGTCATCAACAAAACGACTGCCTACGCCGGTACGCTGGGCGTGGTATCGACATTCGAGGACAGCTTCTCGACAGGTTGTTTGAATCTGCCGCCGGCCTCGCAGCCACAAGCGCTGGGCTGCGGCTTTACCTATGCTCCGGCGATTGAGCAGGACAACACCACCAACGACGAATACCTGGTTGAGGATTGGGACGATCAGTTTGGCCAGCTTCGCATGTCAAGGATCAGCGGCACGCAAGTCGCTCCAATCCTGACCGTCGGTTACCAGTTCCCGCAGTCACCTTACGGTTGGCGCGGCACCGCTACGATCAATCCTACTGGCTCGGGCGGTTACATGCCTCAACGCCAGCAAAACGCCATGTTGGTTTCGGGTACGAGAATTACCTCGAATGATGCCCGCATCCAGAATGTGGTGCTAAGAAACGGAACCTTATGGACCACTCACACGATTGAACTCGCGCGGCTTCAAACACCGGCCGGCAACGGTTTTGGCTCGGGAAATCCGGACATCAGAGCTGCCGTTCAATGGTGGCAACTGGATCCACTGGTGACGAACACCAGTACCGGAACTTCTCCGTTACAACGTAATATCATTGCCGATCCGCGTGCAGATAATTGTCATAACGGCACTGGGGGAAGCCGTGCCGGCTGCACGCCCGTTGGTGATTTCTACGCGTTTCCAAATATAAACGTGAACGCAGCGAACGACGTGCTTATCGGTTACTCACGCGTATCGCCGGGTACGTTGGCAAAAGCGGCGTACTCATTCCGCTCCGGCAGCGATCCCGCGAATTACATGCGCGACTCAATGGTTTCCCGCGAAGGCATGGGCAACTACAACATCGGCGGTGGTACCCCATTCACCACTCGCTGGGGCGACTACAGCGCAGTGATGGTAGATCCGCTTAACGATAACGACTTTTGGACCATTCAGGAGTACGCCCTCGATCAACGAGAAATCTTTGGCCCGGGACAATTCGCTGGTCTTTGGTCGACGTGGTGGACCTTAGTTACGCCTAGTACGACCGCACCATACTCCGTCAACGGCGGACTGATAATCAGCGAGTTCCGCATGCGCGGCCCAGCGGGTACGCGCGATGAATTCGTGGAGCTCGTTAACAATACGAACAACGCAATCACCGTGACTACGACTGACGGTTCTGACGGCTGGCTGCTTGCCTATTCGTCTCCTTCCGGAGTTGTCACGCCTTTGTCGATTATTCCGAACGGCATAGTGATACCGGCGCATGGTCATTACTTGATGACCAATGAAGTACGCGCATCCGGTATTAACCCTTATAGCTTGTCGAACAATCCGACGGGCAATCCGGTACGCACGGCGGATGGCGACGCGATGTGGACGCCTGACAATGCCGACAACGGCGGCTTCGCCTTGTTCCGCACCAGCAACCAAAACAACTTGATCGCGGTTGCGGTCATTGATGCAGTTGGTTTCACTTCGCTTCCGGCGGGCTCGATCTTCCGCGAGGGCAATGGACTGGCAACTTGTTCGGGAGCGCCGGCCGAACAGGTCAGTTTTGTTCGCAAAGGCACTGCCGGTAATCCGCAGGACACGAACGCGAATGAAAATGATTTCCTCTTTACCAGTTCAACTGGCACTTCATCGCAGAACTGCCAGGTGCCGGTGACTGCCGGCGCGCCGACGCCGCTTAATCGCGACAGCCCGCCGAGTCCGTAACTCTGACTCGTAAGGCTGCCTTAACCAAATGCGGTTGGATGTTCTCCACCTGAGATCATCCAACCGCATTTTACTTTTGGTCCGGCAACGTTGATCGCGCACGCGTGCCCAGCTATTGTGGCACGCGTACAAATTATTATGGCAGCATCTGAAACTGCGACGAAGAAGGTAACGATCTTTTGTGATGGCTCCAGTCTGGGCAACGGGCAGAAAGCCACGCGCGCAGCTGCTGTTGCCTTGCTTGGTTACCGAGGACTGTGGCGCGCGGTTGGAATTTACCTTGGGCAGGCAACTAACCAGCAAGCCGAAGTCGCCGCCGCTACCTTAGGATTGGAATCGCTAAAACAGCCGTGTCGTGTTCATCTATTTACGGATTCGCGCTACGTCGTCGAGACGATGAGTGGCCGATTTCGCCGTAAGACAAATCATGAATGGTGGGACCGTCTGGACCGCGCCGCACAAACACACCAAGTCATTTGGGAATGGACGCGCGGGCATGACGGTCATGTAATCCAGGAAGCGGTGGACAAAGCCGCCCGTAAAATCGCTTCACTGGGCCATGTTGATGATGAAGTGTTGCGGACCGCAATTGATAAGGTAGGCGACATCGATCCTCTCGCTGTCGAAGCTGAGGCCGAAGCTTGATTAGAGCACCGCCGGCCCGGCGGGCAATTAGGTTTCACAGGAATCGATCCATATAATTCCCGCTTGTAGTCCACTCGTCTCCCGCTTACAAAGATAAGCCGTTTCCAAACTCCACTTTTGGCGACTGTTGAATTGTACGCGGCGCAAAGTAATGCAGGCATGACGGTCAAGCACTCAGCCATCGCAACCAAACGGCAATTGCGGCGATATTTTGCGTCGCTCTTGCTGATGGGTGCTGCCTTTTCAGGCGTAGGCCGCGCACAAAAACCGCCGGCTTGGCAGTGGCAAAATCCATTGCCGCAAGGAAACACACTTAACTGCATTAAGTTCGCTTCAGACAAAACTCATGGTTGGGCGGTCGGCGGTGACGGTTCAATTCTTCACACCCGCAACGGCGGCTTTTCATGGGACGCGCAACTTTCACCTGCCGCGACTACTCTTTACGGTTTATATGTTCATAGTCGCGCGCGCGCAGTTATCTCCGGAGCCAACGGCGTAATTCTGACCACTGCGAACGGTGGCGATAAGTGGCTGCGGCGCACCACCGGAATTCGAGATCATTTGTTCGCGGTTGCGTTTGCTCCGGGCGATTCGCTTCACGGTTGGGCAGTCGGAACATTTGGTTCGATCATTACAACCAGCGACGGTGGTATTACCTGGAAAGTACAAAAATCGAAAACCAATGCACATTTGTTCGCCGTAGCATTCATCGACGATAAGACAGGCATCGCCGTCGGATCACGCGGTACGTTGTTAGTCACCAGGGACGGCGGAGCAGATTGGAACGCACACAGCGGATTAAGCGGCATGGCGCTGACTGGCGTCGCGTTCATTTCGGCAAAAAGAGCAGTTGCTGTTGGCTACCAGGGAACTATTTTGCAGAGTGACGACGCCGGCGCCACGTGGCGAGCGCTGCAATCGCTGATTACCACAGATCTGTTCAGCGTCTTCTTCACCGACGACAAGCACGGTTGGGCAGCCGGCGACAGTGGCGTGGTGTTGTCGACTGCCGATGGCGGAACGATTTGGTTGCCAGTCAATGTCCGTACTAATCCGAAACTAAGCACGCTCTATTTTGCTGACGAATCGCTGGGATGGGCCGCCGGTAACGATGGTCTGGTCTTGCGCACCGACGATGGTGGGTTTTCCTGGCGCCGGCTAACCGAAGGTGGCCGCGACGACGTGTCGCAACTCTACTTCCTCGATAACTCCCATGGCTGGGCAGTCGGCGCTCGCGGGAAAATTCTTTTCACCAGTTCAGGGGGAAAGAACTGGACCGTTCGTCCTTCAGGAACTACGAACCGCTTAAACTCAATCCAGTTTATCAATCAAAAAACGGGCATAGCAGTGGGCGATCGCGGCACCATTCTGCGCTCGGTAAACGGAGGGATTACCTGGGATACAGTGCTGCTGGAGTCGAAGGAAGATCTTTTCAGCGTCAACTTTGTCACCGCTGAACTCGGCTGGATCGTCGGCGCGCGCGGCATCATCCTGCACACGACGGATGCGGGCGAGACCTGGCAGATACAAAGAGCAAACACCTTCAGCTGGCTCGAGGACGTTGTATTTACAGATCCACAGCACGGCGTAGCGGTCGGTTCAAGCGGCACGATTTTGCGCACGGAAGACGGCGGCGATAATTGGAACCGCGTCGACAAAAATTTAAGCGAATGGTTGTATGCGCTGGCTTTCGCGGATGCGCAACGGGGTTACGCGGTAGGTGCTCGCGGAATCATTTTGCGAACAGACGACGGGGGCGCGACTTGGAAAGATCTTGAGAGTGGTCTTAGCGGGAACTTGTTCGCGCTTGCCTTAGGCGGTCGCAATGAAATTATCGTAACCGGAGATCAGGGCCGGATTCTTTACAGCAAAGACGCGGGCGAAAATTGGGAAGTGCAACCGAGCATTACCAGTATCCCGCTTTACTCAGTCGCTTATCGCGGTGGCAGTAACATCTGGGTAGCGGGCAGCGGCGGCGCGATCCTGCGGCGCACTGAATCCGTCGCGACTGTAAAAATCCCTACGCCGAGACTACCGCCCGGTTTGCTGGGTGGTCCACCAAAACTTCAACAGGCCCAAACAATCGATGACGGCGACATTCCTCGAGCCCTGCCGCCTGATAAGAAACCGCCGAACCGGTGAAATAGAGAACAGAGGACAGAGAACGGTGACCTGTGAGTCGTCAGAGTTTTTCGATCATAGTCGCTGCCACAACAAGAGCTTCCTGATAAATCCGATCGTTGCAGAGAATTTCCATTTCGCGCGTCAGCAGTTGTGCGGTACTGCGATTGCGAACTGGTAACACGCGCCCACGTTGGACGCCGCCGCCGAGTTTTGCCTCTGCGATTACAAGTTGCCCATCTTTGCTGCGCTCTACACCGAAACTAATCTCGTCAGGCGCGCGCAGTTCAACCAGAGCCAATCTGCCCGGTCTGATTGATGATTCGCTGACGCGGACCAGCTCAACGGTAATCGAACGTTGTGCGGCGGTGTGGAATTCGAAGGAAATTTGTTCCTGCTTTCGCTTAGCCGAAGAACTTTCGCTTATGGTCCATTTCAGCCGGCTCGCCAGCCAGCCGGCCATCAACAATGCTTGCGGCGCAATGGCGTCTGCATCTGCTTTTGGCGAAACATAATGGATGCTGACGTGATCGATTGCGTTCAGTCCGCTTTGATAGGCGGCGACATCATAAAAATCTGCGAGCAGTCCTCGCCACGAGGTCAAACGCGCCCAATTAAGATCACTGATTCCGACTTCAGGTTGTTTCGCATAGAGGTTGTTCACCGCTTTCAGTTCAGCGATGGGTTGCGCAAATTCTACAGAGTCAATGATCAAACGATCGGCCGCGTGGAACAAACTGTCGAAGACTCGCCGTTGTGCGCCGAGGCTTGCACGCCACCAAAGAAACGTGGGCAAATCGGAAACCAACAGAGGCAGTGCAGCGCTGGGCAGTTCGCTTATGAACGAACCTTGGGCTTTTAGTGTCACCTCTTCGCAACACAAACGCTTCGGGCCTTTCTCCTGCTGTGAGAACGCAGCGACATACATTTCAATGTCCTGGTCCGGGGCAGGGTCGTCGCCGAAAATAGCGAGTACGCGACTGGGATGCGTCGCAGTTAACTCTGGCAATAGCTGATGAACTTCGGCGAGTGTGGTTTGGTTCGCAACGTACACCAGCAGGTTCGCGGCGCGCGCGCGCAACACGGGGCTTTCAACTTCGTCGGCATCCGCGGCGGCTGCGCGTTCGTTGGGCGCAGGTTCAACTACGTGCCAAAGCGAAGCGAGTTCGCGTTCAACGACCTCGATGTCCAAGGTTTTTCCGAGTGAAATTTGCTGCATAAGCAAACGGATGTCAGATGTCAGAGGTCAGAGGCCAGATTCAGATATAACACATGCTCTGATCTTGACGTCTGACTTCTGATCTCTGGATCTCTGTTCTCTGTCTCTGAAATCTGACATCCGACATCTGACCTCTGACTTCAAAGCCTTCGCCACTTTCTGCCGTCCCGACTTAATAATTCGGCGGCCGCCGATGGTCCCCACGAGCCGGCCTCGTAATTCGGAAAATCAGTCGCGGGTTTTTCCCATGCATCGATGATCGGTGCCACGATTTCCCAACCGCGCTCGACCATATCGCGGCGCGCGTACAGCGTCGAATCCCCGAGCATGCAATCGAGCAACAAACGCTCATATGCCTCTGGCGGCTTCACGCCAAAAGATGAGCCATAACGAAAATCCATGTTGACCGAACGAATGCGCATCGCCTGTCCGGGCAGCTTCGCGCCGAACCGCAGCGTGATGCCCTCGTTGGGCTGAATGCGAATTACGAGCACGTTGCGCTGCAGTGGCGCATCGGCATCAGTGAACAGCCGATGCGGCACGCCCTTGAACTCGATCGCGATTTCAGTGATGTGCTTTTGCAAACGCTTGCCTGAGCGCAGATAGAAAGGCACGCCCGCCCAGCGCCAGTTGTCGAACTGAAGTTTGAGGGCGGCAAACGTTGCCGTCGAAGAATTCGGATCGACGCCGGGTTCCTGACGGTAACCCGGAACCGTGTCGCCTAAAACTGTTCCTGGTCCATACTGGCCGCGCACAGCAAACTTATCGATTTTCTCTGCCGGCAACGGCCGCACCGACTGCATTGCCTTGATCTTTTCATCGCGCACACCGTTCGCAGATAAAGAAGCGGGCGGCTCCATCGCAATCAAGGAGGTCACCTGAAACACGTGGTTCTGGATCATATCGCGCAGCGCGCCGGCCTTTTCGTAATACGCGCCGCGTCCCTCGACGCCGATCGCTTCTGCATTCGTGATCTGAATGTGATCGATGTACTGCCGGTTCCAAAGCGGCTCAAAAATGCTGTTCGCAAAACGAAATACCAGCAGGTTCTGCACCGTCTCTTTCCCGAGATAGTGATCGATGCGATAGATCTGCTTCTCTTCAAAAACCGTAGCCAGCTCCTGATTCAGTTTTTGCGCGCTCGCGAGATCGTGCCCGAACGGTTTTTCAACGATGATGCGCGTCCAGGCATCGTCTTGCGGTTTTGCGAGCTTCGCTTCGCCTAATTTCGTGGCCACGACGCCGAAAAATTCCGGCGCAGTAGCGAGATAGAACAAATGATTGCCGCGCGTGCTGCAATCTTTGTCGATCTCGCCCAGTTTCGTTTTTATCTTTTGATAGAGCCCGGCGTCCGCGAACTCTCCGGGCAAATAGAAAAGGCGCTTGGCAAAACTTTGCCAGGCTTTTTCGTCAAACTGATCTTCGCTGGCAAACTCCTGAATCGCCTGTTGCATTTGCGCGCGAAACTCGTCGTCGCTGAGCGGCTGCCGCGCGGTGCCCAGGATCGCGAACTCCGCTGGTATCAATTGTTGTTGCGTTAAACGATAGAGCGCGGGCAGAAGTTTGCGGCGCGTCAGGTCTCCGGTGGCGCCAAAGATTACGACAACACACGACGGCGCTACACGCTCGAGACGCATGCCCGCGCGCAAGGGATTTGTTGCCGGCTCGCCCGTTTGTTCGGCCGCTGTTTGTGTGTCGTTGGTGACGATGAAAGCAAGGATAGCACGAGCGTGGCACAGACTTTAGTCTGTGTAAGTTTCGCCGCGTGGCACAGACTTTAGTCTGTGTAAGTTTCGCAGCTAATGGGCGCGCGTAGAGCGCGCAGACGTATCCGCAAGCGTCAGTTTGCGCTACATCCTAGGCCCGCACCGGGTGGTATTTCGCGAACGAGTATGCCGTGTAAGCAGCGATGACGTGACAAATCCAGCCGAGCGTGCCGCCAGAGCCGATCCAAAAGCCGGGCGTGATAATGAGCCAGAAAATGCCGGCCAGGATGCGGCCGTTGTACAGTTGGCCCACGCCGGGAATGATGAAACTTAACAGGCCTGCCGTGAATGGATCGCGCATGATTTAACCTCCGAGCGCAGTTCATTACGACGCGCGGCGCGATTTTGTTCACCAAAAAGACTTGGCGAGATACAGGTGCCGCGTACCAGGTTTTGAAACGTATCCATATAAGCTCCAGCCACTTCGGTTCGCTGGAATTAGGAACGGCCACCGACTTCAATCCTAATGCTGCTCAAGCACGCCTGAGTTTCGCTCGTTGGGTTACCGTTAAGCACACAAATCCCTGCCGCCGTGAGGCTGCTAATTGAGGTTGAGTTGTGCGCGACCCCGTTAAGAGCGAATCGGAAATGTTAGGGTGAGTTTTGCGAGCTTAAATTTCTCAGCGGAGCCCACACCACTCGCATACAGCAACATCACCGATGCGTTCTCGTTTAGAGCACCAGATCCAAACCAGATAGAAGCGCGAGAATTAAGCTATCTGTTAATTGGTCGGTTCGGGGTACGGATGGAATTTCTCCAGGCGTTGTTGACGCGACCGTCGGCTGTGGTTGAGGCGCGCCGACGGACGGAATGTCACCCGCCTTGGTCATCATCGAGAGAGCGCACACCGCGACCGCACTTATTAGTAATCGTTTCATCTTGTTTCTCCTTCAAGGTGGGATGCAAGACTTCTTACATAAAATAGAATAGACCAACTTCAGGAAGTTCTTGCAAGGTGAGGGTGAGGCGCACTAATATCCGCCTCCGTAGGTAGCAAGCTCTCTTACACTCACGTAGAAGGGTCTGATTCTCATGAGGATAACCTCACGAAAACTCAACGCAACACATCTAAGCGCCAACGAAGAAGCATTGCTGCGTTGTCAACGGGCATTGGAAATGAAGGACCAAGGTGATTACGCGGGCGCACGAAGCGTCATGGGACGATTTTGGAAGAATCCCGGACAACGGCCGATAACAGAGGGCTTACACGCATCAGTTGCTGCTGAAGTGTTACTTTGCGCAGGAATCTTGACAAGATGGATTGGAAGTAAAGACAAGAGAGACTCTTCTAATGAACTAGCAAAAAACCTCATTTGCGAAAGCATCGCTTTTCACGAATCCATAAAAGACGTTAGAAAGGTAGCAGCAGCCCAAGTTGAACTAGCTTACTGTTACTGGCGCGAAGGCAAGCTAGATGAATCCCGCATTCTGTTTTCGGAAGCTTTAACTAAGCTTACAACCGAAGGAAACACGCGAGCATACGGGCTATTAGGCTTAGCTGTCGTCGAATGGTCCGCAGCCCGCTATGGGGAAGCCCTGAGAATCCTAAAAGACAACGCGTTTCTCTTTAAGAAGGTCACCAATCATGCAATACGGGGTGCCTATCATAGTCAATTGGCAATGGTAATTCGTGAGCTAACTCTTAACGACAAACGTCCTGAAGATTTCGCGCAAATTTTTGAAAATTATGAAAAGGCTGATCAGCATTTTAAGACGGCGCGGAACAGCGTTTTTCGCGCGGATATCAAGAACAATATTGCCAATCTCCTTCGTGAATTTAAGCGTTTCGACGAAGCCCACAAATATCTTGAGCAGGCTCGTCGGTTGAGAATCCGCGTGAAGGACAAAGTTGGCGTTGCTCAGATCGACGATACGCGCGCGCAGGTCCTAATCGCAGAAAAGAAATTCGCAGAAGCCGAGGTGGTGGCGCGCAGCGCGGTGCGCGCGCTTGAAAAAAGTGGGCACCAGTGTCTGCTGGCCGATGCACTCATCACCCACGGCGTCGCCATTGCTCGTCTTAAGCAAACCCAGCGCGCCCAATTCACTTTCCAAAAAGCGATTGAGGTGGGCCATCAGGTTGGCGCTCTCAACAAAGCCGGCCTCGCCGCGCTCACCTTGATTGAGGAGTTGGATGACCTGCCGACCGACACGCTGTACGCTGCGTACGATCGAGCGAGCGAATGGCTGGCCAAGTCGCAAAGTCAGGACATTCTGCTGCGTCTCAATAATGCCGCGCGAAAAGTCTTCGCCGGCATTCGCGGCGAACTGAAACCGGAAGCGGCAACAGAAACAGTCTTCAATGCGTCGTGCAGTTTTCCGCTTGAGGTTTTGAAGTTTGAAGCAGGCCTGTTGCGCCAGGCGTTGGCCCAGGCGAATGGCAGCGTCACGCATGCGGCTTCATTGTTGGGTATGACTTATCAGGGACTCGCTTATGTGATCGGTTCGCGCCACCAGGACTTATTAAAAGCCCGTTCACCCATCCATAAACGCGCGACTAAAGGCAGGCCAGCGGAGATCGAGCAAGACATTCACGATAACTAGGAGCTGGAGGTGCACTAGCGGCGTGCACCTCCGGTGGACGCTTTGGCTCTGATCAACCAAAGTGTCCCGATCCGCCACGTCAAAAGGGTGAGCGTGGCGGGACAAGACCGGCATCGGCTTCCATAGCGTGCCGGTCTTTGTTTTTATCAGATTATCAAAAATTAGGCACGGCTTTTTGTGAAGCAGAAGCCGCATCGTGAAGCTATTATTCGCGTTCGATTCTTTTCACATCGATAATCTCGCCGCGAAAGGTTTTCAAAGCCTGCCTGATGACCGGATCTTTTTCCGCGCGCGAGCGCAACGCTTGTTGATCGCGGCGTTCGAGCTCTTCCTTTGAAGGCGGCGCATCTGCTGCTGCCTGGCTATCAGCAATCACAAACCGCACCCCAAGATCGCTCCCGGTGATCTCTCGACAAACTTCTCGCAGGATTTTTACGTTGTCGCTCTTCGACAACGTGTCGCGCAGGTGCCGATTGGCAGGTTCAAACTCAACTGAAAGTTCGTTGCCTTCAATTGCCGCTTTGCTCGCGCCCTCGAGTGCAGTAACCAAAAACATTTTTCGCCGTTGCTCTAATGCGGCTTTGATCTGATCGACCGCGGTCTGCGGACCGCCGACGGCAAATGTGTCCTCCTGCCGACCGCTGCTGCCTACTACTGCTGCTGATCTTGTCTCCATCGCGGGCGCTGCTCCCGCTGCGGCTCCGCTCGCATAGGTTGCGGCAGCAAGTGTCGGGGATTTCGTGGCAGGAGCTACATTTGTTTCCACCTTCGATGCCCTTGTTCCGGTCGCGAGCGGTTCGCCACCGCGCAACACACTTTCTAGAGCGTTCACGCGATCGAGTAATTGGCTGAGCGGCTCCAGCCGCCGCATCTCCATCAATTTAACGAGCGCGATCTCCACCAGGTATCGCGGCTGGGAAGCGGTGCGCAGAAGATTTTCGGTCTCAGCCAGCGAATTGAAAAAGCGCACCAGGTCACTTTCGGAAAACAATGCCGCCTGCCGCTTCAATTCCGCGCTATCGCAAATCGCTGCTTCCAACAATTCATCGCTGCCGGATACTTTGGCTACTAACAGATCGCGAAAATGCGCGAGGAGGTCGCGACAGAAGTTACGCAGATCATGACCGCGCATCACGACATCATCGACGACGGCGAGTGCTTCGGCCGGTTGATTGTTCGCGATGCCATTGACCACCCGAATCAGAATGTCGGCGCCGGCAATGCCTAGCGCGAGTTCAATATCTTCTTTCTTGATATCGGTGCCGGCAAAACTGATCACCTGATCAAAGTTTGATTGCGCATCGCGCATCGAACCTTCGCCCGAACGCGCAATCTCGCGAAGCGCTTCGTCAGTTACGGAAATGTTTTCCGCTTTGGCGATTAGTTTCAGGCGCTCAAAAACCTTTGCAGTGGCAATGGTGCGAAATTCAAACTGCTGGCAGCGTGAAAGAATGGTTTCCGGGACCTTCTGCTTTTCCGTGGTCGCCATGATAAAGACCACACGGTCGGGCGGCTCTTCAATGGTCTTCAACAACGCGTTGAAGGCGGGTGTCGAAAGCATGTGCACTTCGTCGATGATGAAAACTTTGTAGCGGTCGCGCGCCGGCGCAAAGCCCACTGTTTCAATAATCGAGTCGCGCACGTTGCCGACGCCGGTATTCGAGGCAGCGTCGATTTCCTGTACGTCGATGGAACGGCTCTCAGTTATTTCGCGGCACGACGGACAGGCGGTCGGATCGTCAGTGCGGCAGGGAGTTGCAGTCGGTACCGGCGACTTGTGGCAATTCAATGCCTTGGCAAGCAGACGCGCAGTCGTCGTTTTGCCGACGCCGCGCGCGCCGGAAAACAGATAAGCGTGATGCAGCCGCTGGTGCTCGATCGCATTGCGCAGTGTGCGCGTGATCGGTTCCTGGCCGGTTACTTCGTCAAAACTTTGCGGGCGCCATTTGCGCGCGATTACCTGGTAGGCCATACGGAAAAGTGCTGAGTGCTGAGTGCTGAGTGCCGAGTAAGAACTTTGAGTCTGAGTATTTGACTCAGTACTCAGCACTCAGCACTCAGCACTGCGATGTGGCCAGACTCCGGACTTACCCGCAACACACGCGCGCCTGGCTACCGTTGCTCCGTTCCCGGCCTGGCGGGGTTCACCGGCACTACGTTGTGCGGAGCCCGAAGTCTGATAAGTTGTCAAACGCTTCGATTCTTTATTGCTGAATGCCGATTGTCAAACAGTGAAGAACGAGTCAAGTGCCTACAAAGACGCGCGTGATCGTCAAACCCATCTCACTGTTGCGGGGCCGACCCGTGATAGGGCTTTTTATCTGTAAAAAGTTGCAGCTGAAGACGCGCTTGATCGCCGGAACCCTTGCTGAAATCGGGGAACGTCAGGGCTTTGTTTTCCCACTTGATTGCTTCTTCAAAATTACCAGCCTCGGCGTACGCCGCCGCCAATGTATCGAGAACATTTCCGTCCTGCCATTTCGTAAGTGCCGCAGCTTTGCTTGCTAATTCGACCGCTCTCGCTCCGTTGCGCACGTTATCGCGATACGACGTCGCCAATAACCAGGCCAAAGAATTCAACAGTTGAACGTTATCTGGAGCAAGTTCCAAGGCCTTGTTGTAGTCGGCCAGACCAGCTTCGATATCGCCCTTTGCAAATCGAATACGGCCGCGATCCTGAAAACGAGTGGCATTCGGGTTGATTTCAAGTGCTTTGGTATAGTCGCTGATTGCGCCGTCCAGATCTCTTTTGTGTTCGCGCGCGAGTGCCCGGTTTGTATAAGAATTAGCATGCCGTCCATCCAGTGCCAGGGCGCGGGTGGAATCAGCGATAGCTTCATCGTACTCTTTTCTTTTCAACCTTATATACGCCCGGTTGTTCAGCGCCATTACATAATTTGGATCAATCTCAAGGGCTTTGCTGTAAGCCGCGAGTGCCTCATCGGTTAGGCCCTTCTCGTCCAGCGCGTTCCCGCGACCATAGTGAGCCGACGCGCGATTCGAAAGCTCCGCCGCTTTGTTGTAATCGGCCAGCGCGGCGTCCCACTCACGCTTGTTGTAATAAATGTTTCCGCGGTTCTCGTAGGCCAGAGAATAACGCGCGTCAATTTCGATTGCCTTGGAATAATCTGCGAATGCCCCGGCGATATCGCCGGCTTTTTCGCGGTCGACACCCCGATTGTTGTATTCAAGAGCGGTTGTGGGCCCCTGTGCCTGCACCGAGCCGAGGGCGCAAAGAAAAATGAGTGGCAGTAGCCAGCGGGTTTGCTTCATAAGGTTGTGTTCGATCAGTTAGAAGATTTGATACAGAGATCGCGTTGCGGAAACTTTAGCAGCGAATGAAGTGTCTTGCCAGCAAATCGATGTTCTTTTTTGCCGGTGATTCTCAGCGATAGATCTATATCTGTGTCTTGCGGTGCGCGATCATGCGGAGCAAACCATTGATAGCCAAATGCAAAATTATGTACGCGATTATCGCAACTATGATTGGTAACAGTAAGGTGTGTCCCTGATCGGTGCTGGGACTGGCGACAATCCCTCTGAACGGAGCATAGAAAGGATTTGTAATGGCGACGATGAATTGAACAAATCCGGCAGTGCTGCGGGCGGCAAGCAAAGCCAGCAGGAAACGCATTCCCAAAAGCGCGTAGAGCAAATAAAAAATGTAATCGATGATTTGCGAGACACGAGCAGCGCCGCGCCCGCGCTCGACTTCACGCTCGGTCTGAACTACTTCATCGACTGCCTTCGCGCGAAACTCTCCGGCAACGTCTCGAATTTTCTCCGGCTCACCTGCAACGGGCGCCTGTGCCTGGCTCGCAATCTCGGACTCCACCTCACCCTCAACATGAGCCTTTACGGCTTCATGCTGCACCGAACGTCGCGCTTCATCTGCTGCTAGTTTGTCGTCCATATTAATTGTCCTTGTCAACGCTCATACTTTACCCGGCGTCAAGGATTACCCGACTTCATTTTACGGGAGGGGGCTCATGATAAGCCTTGTGAATTTTGAAAAGCTCAAGCCGCTTTCGTGCTTCATCACCAGAGTCCTTCACAAAATCCGGAAAGGATAATGCTTTGGTTTCCCACTTAACGGCTTCCTCGAAATTACCGCTTTCCGCATAAGCCGCAGCCAAAGTATCGATGGTGTTGCCATCTTGCCATTTCGTCAGTTCAGCCGCCTTGCGCGCATACTCGACGGCTTTTGCGCCATCGCGCACTGAATCCCTGGCTGAAGTTGCCAGCAACCAGGCAAGACCGTTGAGCCCGTCGCCATCGGCCGGCTCCATCTCAATGTATTTTGTATAGTCCGCAACGGCTCCCTCGAAATCCGCTTTGGCTTCTCGCGCTCGGGCGCGGTAGAAGTACGTCAGTGTGTAACTCGGCTTGACCTCAATAGCTTTGGTGTAATCTGCAATCGCTGCATCAAGGTCGACCTTCTTCTTGGAGCGCGCCAAGGCGCGCCGGACGTAACCTTTAAAGTCCTCAGGTTGAAGCTCGATATATTTGGTGTAATCGCTGATGGCGCTGTCAAAATCACCTTTCTCTTCCATTCTGAGACCACGGTTGTAATAGGCTTCAGCGTAACGCGGATCGATCGCAATTACTTTGGTGAAATCGGCGATGGCGCCATCGGCGTCTTTTTTGTTGGCGCGCACAAAGCCGCGCCGAAAATAGCCGCTCGATTCCTCGGGTTGCAGCTCGATGCGTTTGCTGTAATCGCTGATGGCGCCCTCAAAATCTCCCTTCTGTTCCTCACTCAGGCCACGGTTGTAATAGGCTAAGGCGTCACGAGGATCGATCGCAATAGCTTTGCTGTAATCGGCGATGGCGCCATCAGTGTCTTTTTTGCTAGCACGCGTGAAGCCGCGCCGGAAATAACCGATGGATTCTGCGGGTGCTAGCTCTATATATGTGGTGTAGTCACGAATGGCGCTGTCAAAATCACCTTTCGCGTCGTTAATTCGACCGCGATAAAAATGCGCGCGCTTATTCTTTGGATCGAGTTCGATCGCTTTCACATAGTCGGCCATAGCTGCATCGAGATCCTGTTTCATGGCTTTCGCTTCTCCACGATTGGAGTAAGCTTCACTGTATGTCGGAAGGATCTCTATAGCCTTTGTAAACTCGACGATCGCGGCGTCCGCGTTCTTCTTTGACAGCATAATAAGGCCGCGGCCGTTGTAGGCTATGGGTCGAGGGCTTATTTCTATCGACTTCGTAAAGTCGGCAAGTGCTCCGTCCAGATCTCCTTGAATACGCCTTATGCCGCCGCGATTGATATAAGGAAAAACCTCGCTGGGCGCAAAGCTCATGACTCTTTCGTAATCAGAAATGGCGCCCGCAAGATCACCTTTTCTGCTGCGGGCGACGCCTCGACTGATAAACGCATCTGCGAAGACCGGATTTAATTCTATTGCTTTTGTATACGCGCTAATCGCTGCATCAAGGTCCTGAGCTTTAGATCTATCGTTGCCCAGCTTGTAATAGTCGTCGGCTGTTGTTGGCGTTTGAGCGGAAAGAGGATAAGCCAGCAGGCAGATCACGAATAACACGATAACGCGCTGTTTCATAAACTTAGTTGGTCCTCTCGGATTCTGGTGGTTAGGTTCCGTTGAAGCCAGTACGTATTCGTCGAATGTTTGCGCCGGGAAATTTGCCGGTCAGCTTTACTGCGGCGAGCATGCTTTTGGCGTCCGCCATGGTGCTGCCTGCGTACACGGCCATTATGCGTTGATTATCTTTGATGTTGGTATAGAACAATTCGCCCGGTTCGGCGCAGCGTGACGTGAAAACTTTGTGCGCTGGGAAAAGCAGTTGAGTGCTCAGTCGTTCCTCCTCTGGAACGAAGACGTCGCATTGATCGTCAGTGGCGGTGACGCTCTTCAGAATAATCACGTAAAACGGGTCAGTATCGAGAATCACGGCGTTTGCCGGAACGCGAAAGGGCAAATCATGAGGTTCAAACGTGACACTCGTGCGGCAGGCAATTTTTGGGTTGCCGCAGATGGCAGCAGCGCGGGCGCGACTGACCTTCGCGTGCGACTGGGCGAGTACAACTCCAGTTAATGATCCGATTAAGAAGAGCAGACTAATAGTTTTCGTGATCTGGTTCGTCATTAATTATTTTTGGTGTCATCCGCAATCCGAAAAAAACATGTCAGATATCAGAGACCGGAACGTCTTGCTGACCTCTGGACATCTGACCTCTGAGCTCCGTCGTTAGTGGCGGAGAGGGTGGGATTCGAACCCACGGAACGGTTTCCCGTTCACAGCATTTCCAGTGCTGCCAGTTCAACCACTCCTGCACCTCTCCGAACAACAGATGTCAGATGTCAGATGTCAGAGATCAGAAACCGTCTTTGCTGGCCTCTGATATCTGATCTCTGACATCTGCATTTAATGGCGGAGAGGGTGGGATTCGAACCCACGGTGGGCGTTAACCCACTCCGGTTTTCGAGACCGGTGCACTAATCCACTATGCGACCTCTCCGATAATTAGTGCTGAGCAATGAGAAAAAGTTTATTCTTAAATCCCTAATCCACTCAGCCCTCATTGCTCAGCCTTGCTTGCTCAGCCGTTGTTTCATCCCGCCGGCTGCGAAAAAAGTCCTGCACGAGGGCGCGGCACTCTTCTTCCAGAACGCCTGTTGAAACATCGATGCGATGATTCAAAAAATCTGTATCGCAAACCCGAAAGCGGGACTTGACTGCGCCGGCGCGTTCATCGGGAGCTCCGTAGACCAGGCGTTGCACGCGCGCTTGAATCAGAGCACCCGCGCACATCGCACACGGCTCGATCGTAGAATAAACAGTTGCGCTAACCAGGCGATAGTTGCCAATCGCTCTTGCCGCCGCGCGCAATGCAATAATTTCAGAGTGTCCGGTTGGATCGTTATCGGTACGCGTGCGGTTGCCGGCGACAGCAATCAACTGCGCGTCTCGACTCACGATACAAGTGCCGATTGGCACTTCGCCGCGCTGTTGCGCTTCGCGCGCCGCGCTCAGGGCCTGGCGCATCCAGTGCGTGTCAGTTTCGCTTTGCGCTAGCGCAGTCATAACAGAACAATTGACGTCAAACAGCGGAAAATTGAACTATAGGTGTCGCTGTCAAACACTGTCAAGGGACTCATTATTCAGCATTAATAATTACAAAAAGCGCCGCACTCGTTAATCAGAATGGCGCATCGCTATTAACTTCGAGCGTCAAAGCCTGCGTGTTATATTACTTTTGGATTCGGAAACTCTCCGCATTATCATCTCCGGTCCCGTCATTCATGACCACGGACATCCAGCAAAAGGGAAGCGGTTCGCTTTCTAACGAGCGCATGCATCGCTTGCGTCCTGCGCTGTCACCTGAAGCATCCGCGCCCGAACGCCTGGTCCATACGCCGGCGGCCCAAATGCGCCGCATGTCGGCGGCGGAATTTAATACCGCGATGATTCATTTTTATCGCGGCGAGGTGCAGCGTTCGAATACCTGGCGCAATCGGTTGGATACGACTACGAATTGGGCGGTGCTTACAGCGGGTGCCACGCTGTCGTTTGTATTCAGCTCATCTACCAACCCGCATTTTGTAATTCCTATCAACTCAGTTTTAGTGGCGATATTTCTGCTGATGGAAGCGCGGCGCTATCGCTACTACGAGATATGGTCCAGCCGCGTGCGCATTATCGAAACTGGATATTTCGCGCAGTTGCTGTCGCCGGATGGCGTTAATCTTGATGAGTCGTGGGCGCAACATCTTGCTTCGGACCTGGTGACGCCGCATTTCACCATCACCGAGTGGGAAGCGGTCGGCCGCCGGCTGCGGCGAAATTATCTTTGGATTTTTGTGCTGTTGGCACTGAGCTGGAACCTCAAAGTCTATTTGCACCCGGTGCCCGCGCACGACTTCAATACTTTTATCGATCGGGCCACTGTCGGCGTCGTACCGGGTTGGCTGGTGTTTGTAGTAGGCGTCTTTTTCAACGCGGCTATTGCGATCTTTGCGATCGGCACCTTGCGTTTGCGCGAGGCGACCGGCGAAGTTCTGCCACAGCATCAATTCTCGTTGCGGCCTTTGCGCACAATGACACGTTGGACTACCGGCGCTGCTCGCACCACGGTCCGAGCGCGACGCGCGCGACAACGCGTTCGCGGCGGCGCTTCGACGGGTGAATACAAGCGGATTTGAAAAGCAGAAGTCAGAAGTCAGCGATCCGCGGTCAGAAATCCGATCCGTTCGGAGCCGTTTTTACAATCAGGCGCTACAGTCTTCGTATTCTGAATAATTCTGAATTCTAATTCTGACTTCTGAATTCTGCCTCCTGACTTCTGTATTCCGTTTCCTGAATTCTATGCTCTCGCTCGCCTAAATTTCTTGTGCTTGAACTCAACGGACAAAGTCTGACGCTTGAGCAAATTGCCGCCGTAGCGCACGGTCGCGAACACGTTTCGCTAGCAGCCGCGGCGCGCCAACGCATGGCACAGTCGCGGCGGATCGTTGAGAAGATCGTTCAGGAGAACCGCACCGTCTATGGCATCAACACCGGTTTCGGCAAGTTATCCGATGTTCGCATTGAACCCAACGAGTTGCGCGCGCTACAGCTAAATTTGGTGCGTAGTCACTCTTGCGGTCTGGGTAACCCGCTGTCGATCCCGGAAGCGCGAGCAATGCTCTTGTTGCGAGCAAATGTACTTGCATGCGGACTTAGCGGCGCGCGACCAGTCGCGGCTGACATCTTGATCGCGATGCTTGAACGAGGCGTCACGCCCGTGATTCCGGAAAGGGGATCTGTCGGCGCGAGTGGAGATTTGGCGCCGCTGGCCCATCTGGCGTTGTGCGCGATTGGTGAAGGCGAAGCGTTTTATGACGGCGGACGCCGCGACAGCGCAGCCGCTTTAAAACTCGCCGGAATCGATCCATTGCAATTGGAAGTTAAGGAAGGCCTCGCCTTATTAAACGGCACGCAGGCGATGGGCGCCGTCGGGGGGCTCGCATTGTATCGGGCTAACCAATTGGCCCAGCTTGCCGACGTGGCGGGCGCTATGTCACTGGAAGCGTTACGCGGAACTCCCGTCGCTTTCGACGAGCGGATTCACAACGCGCGACCGCATGCCGGTCAAATCGAAGTGGCAAAACATCTGCGCGACTTACTTGAGGGAAGTGAAATTCGCGAATCGCATGTGCAAAATGATCCGCGAGTTCAAGACGCGTACAGCCTGCGCTGCATGCCACAGGTTCATGGCGCCGTACGCAGCACTCTCAATTTCGCGCGTTCGATTTTGGAAATTGAAACGGGAAGCGCGACGGACAATCCGTTAGTTTTCGCCGATAACGAAGACGTGTTGTCCGGTGGAAACTTTCATGGGGCGCCACTTGGGATGGCCTTCGATTACGCAGCTATTGCGCTGACGGATCTGATCAGCATCGCGGAGCGGCGAATCGATCGTCTCCTCAATCCGGATTCAAACGAGGATTTGCCGCCCTTTCTGACAAAGCATGCTGGCATTGCATCCGGATTCATGATGCTTCAGGTGACTGCTGCTGCGTTGTTGGCGGAAGCAAAAATCCAGTGCCATCCGGCCAGCGCCGACAATGTTCCCACCGACGGCGGAAAAGAAGATCACGTTTCGATGGGCATGACCGCAGCCACAAAATTGCGCGCGGTGGTTGATTTGTGCGAGCAAGCGATCGCCATTGAATTGATATGTGCGGCCGAAGGTTTGGAGCATCGCAAACCACTCGCAGCGGGGCAAGGGGTCCAAGCGGCGTACGAAATCGTGCGTCGTCATGTCGATCCGCTTGATGCTGATCGTTCTATGTCAGCCGAGATACGACAGCTTTGTGATTCAATTCGGGATGGTGAATTCGCGAGGCCAGGTAGTCAGGATTTATGACAAGAACGATTCGCGCGCCGCGGGGCAATCAACTGAATTGCAAGAGCTGGCATCAGGAAGCCGCGTTGCGCTGTTTAATGAATAATCTCGATCCGGACGTCGCAGAAAAACCCGACGATCTGATCGTGTACGGCGGCGCAGGAAAAGCCGCGCGCAACTGGCAATCGTTTGACGCGATTGTGCGCGAGTTACAGCAACTCGAAAATGACGAAACACTTTTGATCCAGTCGGGCAAACCTGTCGCGGTGTTTCGAACCCATGACTATGCGCCGCGGGTTCTGATTGCAAATTCAAATTTGGTGGGGGCATGGGCCAACTGGGAGCATTTCCACGAGCTCGAGCGCAAAGGCCTAATGATGTATGGCCAGATGACCGCAGGTAGTTGGATCTACATCGGCACGCAGGGCATCGTACAGGGCACGTTCGAGACGTTTGCGGCGATGGCCGACCGGCATTTCGGCGGCGATCTCGCAGGTAAGCTCTTATTGTCAGGCGGGATGGGTGGCATGGGTGGCGCGCAACCGCTGGCCGCGACCTTGAATGGCGCGGTCTTTCTGGGCGTTGATGTCGATGCGGCGCGCATCGAGCGACGCGTGCTCAACGGTTATTGCGATCGGATGGCGACGAACCTTAATGAAGCGCTCGACATTGTTGAAGACGCGCGCGAACAAAAACAAGCACTCTCGATTGGCCTGGTAGGAAACTGCGCTGAAATACTTCCCGAGGTCGTTGCTCGAGGAGTCAAAGTCGATGCAGTAACGGACCAGACCAGCGCGCACGATCCATTGAATGGCTATGTGCCGTCAGGATTATCTTTGGAAGAAGCGGCTGAGTTACGACTCACGGATCCGCGCGGTTACATCAATCGTTCGATGTTATCGATGGCCGAGCACGTTGAGGCAATGCTCGCTTTGAAACGCGCGGGTGCGATTGCGTTTGATTACGGGAACAACATCCGCAAGATGGCATTCGATGCGGGATGCGCCAACGCTTTTGAGATTCCCGGTTTTGTTCCCGAATACATTCGACCGCTGTTCTGTGAAGGCAAGGGGCCTTTTCGCTGGGTCGCATTGTCTGGCGACAAAAGCGACATTCAAAAGACCGACGATCTGGCGCTGGAACTCTTTCCTGACGATCGCACGTTGAATCGTTGGCTGAGGTTGGCCCGCGATCGGGTTCAGTTTCAGGGATTGCCCGCGCGCATCTGTTGGCTCGGCTTTGGCGAACGTGCCGAGATGGGCGAAGCAATCAATGATTTGGTGAAGCGAGGCGAATTGAAAGCGCCCATCGCGATCGGCCGGGATCATCTCGATACCGGATCGGTTGCTTCACCCTATCGCGAAACTGAAGGAATGAAAGACGGATCGGATGCAGTCGCTGATTGGCCCATCCTCAACGCGTTGCTGAACACCGCGAGTGGCGCCAGTTGGGTGTCGTTCCATCACGGCGGCGGCGTCGGAATCGGTTACTCCTTACACGCCGGCCAGGTTTCCGTTGCGGACGGATCCGATGAAGCGTCAAAGCGTCTCAACCGTGTGTTGACAAACGATCCCGGTCTCGGCGTTGCGCGCCATGTGGATGCCGGTTATGAAGAGGCTGAGCGAACGGCGATCAAAAAAAGTGTGAATGTGCCAATGCTCGAGTCGCGTGCTAATCGCGGCGGAGAATGAAACAGTTTATGACTACTCCTGCATCATCAAAATCAACCCGAGTCTCAAAAAAGGCGAGTCTCTTCACTGAATCCGTAATTCGCGAGATGACCCGCGAAGCGCTGAAGCATGGCGCGGTCAATCTTTCGCAAGGCTTTCCCGACTTCGCCGCGCCGGAAGACATCAAGCGCGTTGCCATGCAGGCGATCGCCGACGACATCAACCAGTATGCGATCACGTGGGGAGCGCGTGATTTTCGCGAAGCGATCGCGCGGAAGACAAAATGGTATTTGGGACTCGACATCGATCCGGAAACAGAAATCACCGTCACGTGTGGCTCTACCGAAGGAATGATTGTGGCGATGATGGCAACGGTCGACCCGGGCGAAGAAGTTGTGATCTTTGAACCGTTCTATGAGAACTATGCGCCGGACGCAATTCTGTCCGATGCGACGCCTCGTTATGTCCCATTGCGCGGCCCAGACTGGAATTTCGATCGCGATGAGTTGCGTTCAGTCTTCAATTCAAAGACGCGCGCAATCATTCTCTGCAATCCCAACAATCCGACCGGAAAAGTTTTCACGCGCGATGAGATGGAATTCATCGGCGGACTTTGCCAGGAATTCGATGTGCTGTGCTTCACCGACGAAATCTACGAACACATTATTTATCCACGCGAAGGCGCCGAGATTGCGCACATCTCAATGGCGCAATTGCCGGGCATGCGCGAACGAACTGTGATCGTCAACTCGATGTCGAAAACTTATTCGGTAACCGGTTGGCGCGTGGGTTATTGCATAGCTTCACCCGAAATCACCAGCGCGACGCGTAAGGTGCACGATTTCTTAACGGTAGGCGCCGCCGCGCCGCTACAAAGCGCGGGGGCTTATGCGCTGTCGTTGCGACCCGAATATTACGATCGATTGCAAGCTGAATATCGAGCGCGCCGCGATCTGCTGCTGCCATCGCTCGAGCGTGCCGGCTTCAAAGTGTTTCAGCCGGACGGCGCTTACTACATCATGACCGACATCTCGGCTTTTGGTTTCGCGAACGACGTTGAGTTCACCAGGCATCTGATTCGCGACGTTGGCGTCGCCTGCGTGCCGGGCTCAAGCTTTTACAGCCGGCGGGAATTGGGATCGCAACAAGTTAGATTCTGCTTCTGTAAAAAAGATGAGACGTTGAATCTGGCTGCTGAGCGCCTCCGTAAACTCCATTCCGGAATTTGATCTGCGCAGATTTTTTGGGACTGATTAGCCAACGCTGCTCTTGACGACACTATGATCGTCAACTCGAATAAGTTTTGAAATGTGGGACCGCAGGCGTCAAATTGTGTGGTTGGCCGCCGGCGTGATCCTTGGCACCTTTGTCGCTTTTTCAGATGCTCATGACGAAGACGGCACCTTCGTGCCGCGTTTCTTCGTTTTTATGGAAAGTTTGGTGCTGGGGATAATTGCGTTGCTTTTTTATATTTATTCGAGAAAGAAGAGTTGAGGATTTGGACCTGCCGGGTCAATGCTTTTAAGGAATACAGACTAAAGTCTGTGCCACTTAGGCGACCCTAATTTGGAGGTTGCACTGTCTTAGAGCGAACAGTGATGCCTTCGTCACCTACGATCAATAGATTTCGGCGCTCGCCAAACGGCGCGTTAGATGGCAAATAGGAAATTACGTAGCGGTTCTTTTTTAACTCATCGCAAATAGTTTTAGCAGCCAACTGCGGTTCATCAATCGAAAAAATAGAGCCGCCGGTCCCTTCAACCAACTTATCAATCACTTGTTTAGGCTTTGGCACATCGCGGCGGATCGCGCCGCGCGTGCGATCCTGCGCCTGGACCGCGTAAACGGTGATGTCCAGCGACTGCAAATCTGCAAGGATCTTGTCGAACGAAGCTTTGCTACCCCGGTCCAGCCCATCGCTGATGACAACGATCACTCGCTTCTGTCCCGGCATTGCCCGGAGTGCTTCGTCGATCACCGCCGTCACCGCATCGAACAAATGCGGCTGACCTTTTTTGCGGAATAGTTTCAGCGATGCATCGATGGCCTTAGCATCATCGGTCCAGTCGGCGACAATCTCCGCCTGCTCGTCATAACCGACGATGAGCAGCTTGTCGCCCTCGTAGATTTCGTAGGCGAATTCGCGCGCGGCCTGTTCTAATTTATCGACATCTGCACGAATCGTCAGCGAATTATCGACGAGCAGCACTATGCGCGCTGGTGAAGGATCGGGCGACAGATTTCGAATCGTCTGTTCGACACCGTTGTCGTAAACCGCAAGTTGTTTAGCCGTGATCGGCGCCGGCGAGCCTTCGCGTTTGGCGATGACGTTGACGAGCACGCCACCTTCGCCCGTCTGCGCCGGTTTCCTTCCAGCCTGGGCCATCAGCAACGCGGCAGTCGTAAGAACGACAACCAACGCGGCCAACGGTAAAACGCGGGAATGTCCTCGAGTTTTCTTACTCGAACTTTTTGCGAAGGTCGCGGATGTCTGAAACATCGATCTAAAACGCGCGGGCTTCAATCACCAGTGGAAACCTTGGTTGAGGAAGCTTTTTCGGAAGTTTTCTTGCCCGGGGAGCTCTCTTTACTTTTCTTTTCCGGCTTATCAGATTTTTTATCGTCGCTCGCGGTTGCTTCACGCTCGGATTTTTCTTGGCCTTTCTTGTCGCTGCGCGCATAGTCAGTCACATACCAACCGGATCCTTTGAACTGAATCGCCGGCGCCGAAACAACTCTTTCCAATCGCCCGCCACACTTAGAGCATCTGGTGGGCGGCTTATCATTCATTTTCTGAAAGACTTCGCTATGGGCCTTACATTTTTTACATTCAAACTCGTAGATCGGCATACAAAGAGTGTAACGCAAACTGTTTAGTTTGCGAAAATTGCGTGGTTGCAGGCAGCTCATCGGTCAGTACCGATTGCCCTGCATTGACCAGAGAATGGTTTGCTTCCCCGCGCACGCTTCGTTATGATCGCGACGAATTATCCCCATGTCAGACACCGCCCAATCTCTCTCGCTCGAGCGTAAGATCAAAATGCACGAGGCGCGCGAAGGCATTATTAATCGCCTCGCGTTGACGCTGCCTTCCGCCATTAATCTCGATCGTTTTCTAACCGTGATCGTCTCCGAACTTGGACGGATGATGAATGTCGATCGTTGCGACGTTATCCAGTTAACTTCGCCCAGCGAGCTGCGAATTAGTCACGAATGGCGCGCTTCGGACGACGTTCCGTCGAGCCTCGGAACTGCCATCCCCATCGACATGCGACAACTAGCTGAGAACGTCGATCTGACGCGGCCGATCCGCCTTGACGACACCTCGGCGCCTGACCTGGATCAGAAGGTGCGCATGCTGGCAAAAGGTTTGGGCACACGGTCGCTGTTGGTGGTGCCGGTTGTACTCGGCGATGACGTACTTGGCCTGGTGGGCATGCATACCACGCGATCGTTACGCGTGTGGCTTGATGATGAAGTCGCGTTTTTGGAATCGATCGCGCGACAAATCGGTGTGGGCTATCAGTACACGCGGCTGTATTCCGACAAGGAGCGTGAAGCTGAAACCAAGCGAGCGTTGCTCGAGATCGCGAATGCGATTAATGCGCGTTCTGATTTTCGCGAGGTATCGTCCCTGGTGCTGGAACGCGCGATCACCCTGGTCGGCGCGGACTATTCCGCACTCGGCGTGCTCGATCGGAAGGGTGGAAAGATTAGCCTGGTGGCTTTCAAAGCGGCGCCGCATGCGAGCACAGATTCAGTCCAAGGTCTAATTGAAGAACACGCGCAGTCGCTCGATTTAACCGAGTTTCCGGCGGCTATTGAAGTTTTGGCTGAAGGCAAAACGCTGCGATTACTCGACAGTGATCTCCCGTTTCCGTTTCGTTTGATGTTCAATTCGATCCTTGGTGGACGCGCGGCACTGGTGGCTCCGGTACGCGTCGCCGGTCACACCTTCGGTTTGCTTGGCTTAGTGTGGAGCGATGCGCGTCAGGGGTTTCAGGATCACGAAGTGGCACTCGTCGAAGGCATCGCCGATCAAATCGGGACCGCGCTCGAACGCGATCAACTTTCCGCCGAAGTGATGCACCTGCGCGATGCACTGCATGAACGCTATGGCGAAGATCGTCTGATCGGCCAGACGCCTGCGATTCGCCGAGCCATCGAGCTGGCGCTGAGTGTCGCTGATACGCAGACGACCGTTCTGATTCAGGGAGAGTCGGGTACCGGGAAGGAATTGCTGGCGAATCTTATTCATTACAACTCGGGCCGCGAAGATCAACCCTATGTAAAATTGAACTGCGGCGCGATTCCCGAGACTTTGCTTGAGTCGGAACTCTTTGGACACGAGAAGGGCGCATTCACTGACGCGCGGGCACGGCGGCAGGGCCGTTTTGAAGAAGCAAACGGCGGCACTCTCTTTCTCGATGAAGTCGGCGAGATGAGTTTGTCGGCACAGGTGCGTTTGTTGCGCGTGTTGCAGGATGGCGAGTTCACTCGGGTTGGCGGCAGTGAAGTCGTCAAAGCCGATGTGCGCATCATCGCGGCCTCAAATGTCGATCTCGAGCGAGCCATCGAGGATGGAACTTTCCGGCGCGATCTTTTTTATCGCTTGTCTGTGTTCCCGATCGCTTTGCCACCGTTGCGTGAACGCGCGCAGGACATTCATCCGCTCGTCATACACTTCCTCGAGCATTACAAACAAAAGACGGGTCGTTTTATTTCAGGAATTTCCAAAGATGCACTGCAGGCTCTGATCACTTACGACTGGCCCGGCAATGTGCGGGAATTGGAAAACGCGATCGAGCGCGCAGTGATCATCGCGTCCGGACGCCAGATCGAACTCGAAGACTTGCCGGAAGCAATAAGCAAGATCGTGTTGCAGGAACAGGATCGAATCAAGGTGGAGCGCGCCCGGGCCGCTAGTGAAGGAAGAACGACTACGTTTGAAGTAACCGTGCCTTCTTCGATGGACGAGATTGAACGGCAAGCGATCGAGGCGACCCTCGATTACACCCAGGGCGATAAAACGCACGCGGCCAAAGCGTTGGGCATTGGGCGCAAGACGCTTTACCGAAAGCTGGATCAGTACAACGGCGGCGGAAACAGCGAGTAGATCAGTGAGGAGCCGCCTCCCTGCCGCTGAATGGCCCACATTTCTTGCGCCGTTTCGCAAACGTTTGCTATAGTCCGGTTCAGAAAACTCCAATTAATAACGCAAAATGGCCCGATTCGAAGGCCATGGTTTCCCAGAAAGGATCTAATTATGGCAAACGATGATTATCGACGTGACTCTGGCGACAGCGTCTCGACGCGACTGACGTACCTTTTGATCGGTGGCGGAATCGGCGCAGTTATCGCGCTGCTGTTCGCGCCTAAGTCGGGTCAGGAACTTCGCGGCGACATCGCGGACGCTACACGCAAAGGAATTGACAAGTCGCGCGAAGCTGCTCAGCAATTAGGTGAACGAGCCGGCGAGTATTATGACGCCGGGCGTGAACGAGCTTCGGAGCTTTACTCGCAGGCCAGTGAGCGCGCGTCTGATTTGTACACCCAGGCCTCAAGCAAGGTCAGCGAGGTAGCGCAAACTGCCCGCGATAGTGCTTCGCGCCAAACGAGCACCGTCGCCGCCGCGATCGACGCAGGCAAGAAGGCGTATCAGGAAGAAAAACGCAAAACGGAAATGTCAGGAAGATTGGACGCCGCGCCGAAGTACACTGAAAAAGCGAACTAGGAACATTGTCGATTCGGATTGCCAATTGGCGTTCGATGGGACGGGAAATTCGGCAATCGGCAGTCGGAAATCATAAGAGATGCTTGCCTTGCAAATGAACATTAACGATCCCATGTTCTGGGTGATGGTGGTAATTGCTTTGTCTTTTATCATCATCGCGGTTGCCATGATTGCAATTGCCGTCTTCGTCAACCGCGCCGTGCGTTCGGTAACGCGGTTAGAGCAAAGGTTGGAACCGCTGATCGATCGAGTTACTGTGATCAGCGAACAAGGTAAGCAGATCGCGGTCCAGGGTAAGCAGATTGCCGAACAGTTCAACGCGGTGTCCGGCCATCTTTCAACTGCGACCATGAACCTGTCGGAATCGCTGGCTATCATCAAAGGTGAAGTGGGCGAGTTGAAAGAACTGGTCAGCGAAACCGCGGTCGAAGCGCGCGATAAAGTTGAACTTGTCAGCCGCACCATCGATCGTACCCACGATCAAATTGCTACTACGACTGAGTTTATTCAACGGCGCGTCGTCGAACCGGCGCGGGAAATAGCCGCAATTATGGCGGGCTTTCGCCGCGGCCTCGAAGTGCTCGTAGCGCCGCTGCCTAAGCCCATCAACCAAACCTACGGAGAGGATGAGTTGTTCATCGGTTGATTGCAGCGAAATTGCTAATTCAAACCCGGACCATCATCCACGCGGAAGTTGGTTCGGGTTTTACTTTATGAAGTGCGCTCGGCGCCTGTTTTGATGACTCAACAACTCTGCTGTTAGTATTGGCAATTCTGACAAACACGAAATATGTCCACCGAAACACCGCTCGATCTTAAGAAGACCATCAACCTGCCAAAAACCGGATTTTCGCAAAAAGCGAATCTGGCGCAGAGCGAACCCGCGCGTCTGAAAAAATGGTCAGAGGCGAATCTTTATGAGGAGATTCGCAAGACGCGCGCCGGAAAAGAGAAGTTCATCCTGCACGATGGACCACCCTACGCGAATGCGGACATTCATCTTGGCACGGCGATGAATAAGATTCTGAAAGACTTCGTGGTGAAATCGCGCAGCATGATGGGTTACGACGCGCCTTACGTGCCCGGTTACGACTGCCATGGCTTGCCGATCGAGTTGTACGTCGACCGCAAGCTTGGAGCAAAAAAAGCAAACATGCCTGCCGTGGCGATCCGCCGCGCCTGTCGCGAGCACGCCGCGCAAGCGTTGAAGAGGCAAACGCGCGACTTTCAGCGGCTCGGGATTTTGGGCCAGTGGGACAATCCCTATCTAACAATGTCGAATCACTACGAAGCAGAAACCGCACGTTTGTTTGGTCGCTTCGTTGAGCGCGGCTATGTTTACAAGGGCGCGCGTCCGGTTTACTGGTGTATTCACGATCAAACGGCGCTCGCCGAAGCGGAAGTTGAATATCATCAACACACGAGTCCGTCTGTCTACGTCAAGTTTCCCCTCGCGAGCGATCCAGTCCTTATCGATCCGGCGCTTGCCGGCCGTCAGGTTTTCGTTCTCATATGGACCACTACACCGTGGACGCTGCCGGCAAATCTTGGCATCAGTGTTCATCCCGATTACCAGTACGTCGCGTTCGAAAACGGCGAGGAGGTGTACATCGTTGCCGCTGAATTACTCGACGCGGTGATCGACAAGTGCGAGCTGTCGTCGAGAGATACGAAGGTTCTCGCTCGCTTTCCCGGGGCAAAACTGGATCGCCTTGAATGCCGACACGCGTGGCTGGACCGGCCCTCGCTGCTGATGGTTGGTGAACACGTAACGCTGGGTGGCGAGGCTGATGCGGAAACGGAACTGGATGTAAAAGACGCGCGCGAAAAATCGAACTCAAGCAAAGCCGGCACCGGCTGTGTACATACGGCCCCTGGTCACGGTCACGACGATTTTGTGATCGGCAAGCGCTATGGTCTGGATATTTATTGTCCGGTCGATAACGCGGGTCACTTCACACCCGAGGTGGAATATTTTGCCGGCCAAAGCGTGTTTGAAGCGAACCCGAAGATTGTTGAATTCATGCGAGAGCGTAGCGTTTTGCTCTTTACTGAGCCATACAGCCATCGCTATCCACACTGCTGGCGTTGCAAGAATCCTGTCATCTTTCGTGCGACTCCGCAGTGGTTCATTTCCATGGACCAGGCCGTCGCCGCTGTGGTGGAGACCGAAACAGATGAGGATGGACGCGACCGCAGCAATTTTACTGAAAATTTTTCCGAGGGCGAGACGACGCTGCGTGCCGCCGCACTGCGCGAGATCGAGCGTGTGAAGTGGTATCCGTCATGGGGCGAAGTACGTATGCGCAACATGTTGAAAGGGCGCCCGGACTGGTGCGTTTCGCGGCAACGCGTGTGGGGTGTGTCGATTCCCGTGTTCTACTGCGCACAGTGCAGCGAAGCCGTTGCCGAACCAGCGGTGATCAATCATGTCGCCGATATCTTTGAACGAGAGTCCGCCGATGCCTGGTACACCAAAGAAGCCCGCGAATTGTTGCCCGAAGGTTTTACCTGCGGCGGGTGCGGCGCTGCGGAATGGACCAAGGAAACCGACATTCTCGATGTTTGGTTTGACAGCGGCTCGTCATCCATCGCGGTTTTGGAAAATCGAGAAGAGTTACGTTGGCCGGCCGATGTCTACCTTGAAGGCGGCGATCAATTTCGCGGCTGGTTCAACTCGTCGTTGATGGTTGGCCTGGCGGCGCACGACCGCGCTCCTTATAAAGCTGTCATCACTCACGGTTGGACTGTCGATGCGCAGGGCAAGGAGATGCACAAGTCGGGCGGGAACGCGGTGCCCCCTGACGAAGTCATCAAAGAATCAGGCGCGGACATTCTGCGCCTGTGGTGTGCCTCGTCGAATTATTTTGATGACATGCGTTCATCAAAAGAGATTCTGCAACGTGTCACGGACGGGTATCGCAAGCTGCGCAACACTGCGCGTTTTGCGTTGGGCAATCTGTCAGGGTTCGACCAGCGACGCGACGCGATCGATGAATCTCAACTGCCCGATATCGATCGTTGGGCACTTGCAGAATTAGACAACATACTGCGCACCGTGCGCGCTGCTTATGAGATTTATGAATTCCACACTGCGTACCACGCGCTTTATCGCTTCTGCACGGTAACGTTATCGGCGCGGTACTTTGATATTTTGAAGGACCGTCTCTACACCTTTGCGCCGCGCCATCCTTCACGGCGGGCTGCGCAAACAGTGTTGCTTAAGATCGCAGACACGCTGGCGCGCTTGCTTGCGCCACTGCTCGCTTTCACAGCGGATGAGATTTGGGAGAACTTGCCGCCGGACAGCGAACGCCCGCTGTCGGTTCACATGAGCGTCTTTCCCGAAGCGACTGGTATGCCGGATGAAGAGATACTTGGCAACTGGCGCCGCTTGTTCGAAATTCGCGAAGACGTCTTGCAATCCCTCGAAGAAGCGCGCGTGGCGAAGATCATTGGCAGCTCGTTGGAAGCGCGCGTGGAAGTTGCAGCCTCCGGCCGAAGTTACGATCTGCTGGCGAAGTATCGGGAAGAACTGCGTTATCTCTTTATCGTGTCCCAGGTTGATTTGGTCCGGTCGGGTGAAGCGGTCGATGGCGTTCTGGTTAAAGTTTTACCTGCTGAAGGCGCGAAGTGTGAACGCTGTTGGAACTACTCGACGTTAGTTGGCGAGTCAGCGCGCTATCCAACGGTTTGCGAACGTTGCGTAACGGCGCTGGAAGAGATTGAGACGGAAGCTCGTTAGGAGCGTAATGTTTATAGAATTTCCATAAACATTACGCACCCGTTGGTGCGGTGCAGGGCGGTGAGAATACATGAGCATTAATGACCAGAACTTACAAGCGACCGCCCGAACCCGGCTTGGGTGGCGTGCCGGTTATCTGCTGGCGGGCGCCGGCGTTTACCTGATGGACCAGGTAACCAAGGCGTGGGCCGTGAAGACCTTGAGATTTCAGCCGGGCCGCACCATTGTTCAGGGCTTTCTTGATCTCGTGTACACCGAAAATCCAGGCATCGCCTTCGGACAGCTTCAGGAAGGCGGCGCATTTGGGCGCTGGTTTTTTATTGTGCTTGCAATCATCGCAGCGCTTGCAGTGCTCTATTACTTTGCGCGCACGCCTCGTAATGACGATCGGGTGCTCGGCGCCTGCGCGCTGTTGCTGGCGGGAATTGCGGGGAACTTAACTGATCGGCTTCGGCTAGGCTACGTCATTGACTTCATCGTGCTGCACGCTCGGTCGTATCACTGGCCCAATTTCAACATTGCCGACGCGAGCATCACGATTGGTGCGCTGTTGTTGGCGTTCGATTTACTTTTTGAAAGACAGAAGACAGAAAGACAGAAGGCGGAAGTCAAAGATCGGAGGTCAGAGATCACAGGTCAGAAATCAGAGGTCAGAGGTCAGAAGTCACAGGTCAGGCTTCAGACTTTCGATCTTTGATCCGTGATCTCGACCCCGACCTCCGATCTCTGACCTCTGACCTCCGACTTCTGACCTCTTTTCCATGTACCCTGAACTCTTTCGCATTCGAGGTTTTCCTATCAACACCTACGGCGTTTTTCTCGCGCTGGCTTTTCTTTGCGCAATACTAATTGCCGTCAAACTCGCCTCGCGCGATGGTTTGCCTAAAGAGAAAATCTACGACCTCAGCTTATGGAT
>DATENN010000307.1:0-12638 GCA_035275045.1 Pyrinomonadaceae bacterium | reverse complement strand
ATGCTTCCGTTTGGAAAGAGAACTACGTTGCGATAGCAACGAGCGTCGAAGGCGACCGGACCTTGTCGCAATCGCCGGTAGTAATCGACAACCGCAAACAGCTTTTGTCGATCAGCATAGTTCGCCGCCCAACCGAACCGGCCGTAGTGATCAGGCTTAAGATAAAAATTCCGGCGACAGCACACGCGGAACTAATCACGGGCAAGTATCCAGTGGCGTTGTTCGGTACACCGGCATCCGCATCCATCAAGTCGACGAGCGGCGGGATCTCAATTGAATTCGCTGAGGGACCAAACGCCGACATTTTCGCGCGGTCAATAACCGGCGAAGTCAGCGCAGTTTTGCCTGAGTTACGCAGCAGTAGCGGTCACGTGATCCAAGCTCGAGCCGGAAGCGGCAGTCAAACATTGCGGGCCAATAGCCAGAGTGGCGCCATCACGCTGAGCATGGCAAAGCGTGCGGACCGACTGACAGCACAGGAGAATGCGGATGGACCGGGTCTGGAAGAAGCAAGAAAACCCGCGGGCACTCCTGCGCCGGCGTTGGATACTCAGGAAGTAAGCGAAGGCGACGTCATTCGCGTCGATTCGCAACTAGTCACACTGAACATGAGCGTCGTCGACCGCAATACCAGCCGCGGCTTAATGGGTTTGACGAAGTCGGACTTTCGCTTGTTCGAAAACAATAATGAGCAGGACATCCTTCAATTTGAGTCATCGGCCGCGCCTTTCGACCTGATGTTGTTGATCGATCTGTCCGGCTCAACGCGCGACGTTGTGAGTTTAATCAAGGCGGCGGCATTGCGTTTCGTCAACGCGGCACGGCCGTTTGATCGCATTGGTGTAATAACTTTTGCAGGACAGCCGACGGTCATCTCGCCGCTAACACTAAACCGTCAACTGTTGCGCGACCGGATCAACGCGATCGATACCATTGCCGGGGACACCAAACTGTACGACGCCAGCGATTTCGCCTTAACTCAATTATTGCAGGACACTAAAAACGCGCGACGCACGGCCGTCGTCCTGATGAGTGACGGGTTGGACGGGAATATCCCGGGCGTCCAGGGTGACGGTTCGCGTCTCGCCTACGCCGATTTGCTGAACCGGGTGAGGGAATTTGACGGCGTTCTTTACACGCTCTGGTTAAATACGGAATACGAATCGCTCAGCCCGCTCGACACACAGCCGGAGGCTTTCGATGCCGGTCACGACCGCATGCAGGAAATGGCAGACGCCGGTGGTGGAGTGTTTTATGAAGTCGAACGACTGGACGATCTTGCCGGGGCTTATGAACGGGTAGTGGCCGATCTAGGTACCGTTTACAGCCTGGCGTATCGCCCCTCAGATAAGGTACGCGATGGAAAATGGCGCGCAATTCGTGTCGCGGTAAATAGGCCAAATGCGGTAGCCCGCGGCAAGCGCGGATATTACGCGAATTAGCGGTGAGCTAATTTGTAACGCAGACTGTTAGCTTGCGATTGTTGGATTGCCTGTCTAACGCGAACCTGAAGGTCAACGATGGAAAACCATGATTAGGGCGCTAGCTAGCGGCCAAAAATCTTGTAAACATTTGGAAGAGGACTATAATGGGTTCCTCGACTCGAAATTGCCGGACCAACCAAAGGAAGCAATCATGAAAATCGCCTTAAGGTTGTTAGTTGTTATCTCTCTCGTTTCACTCTTTGCCTTTGCCGCAGCAGCACAGAACCGCGAGAAGTTCGTCATTTCTGCGCACGCGGGGGGTGTGAACGCAGTCACCGGACGGGCGACTATGCGCACGGCTGGCGGGACAGACTGGCAACAGTTAACCAGCCAGGACGATTTGGGACGAGGCGACGTGGTCAGGACAGGTTTGGATGGGCGAGTCGAGTTGCTGCTCAACCCCGGCTCGTACCTGCGCGTGGGAGAAAATTCAGAGTTTGAGTTGACTGACAACTCGCTCGACAACCTCGAGGTAAAGCTAATCCGCGGTACTGCAATCGTCGAAGTTACCGGCGCCGATGATGCAGAGTTGCTGATCAACATCACCACCCCGCACGCCCGCATGGCGATTGTGCGCCGTGGGCTGTATCGGGTAAACGTGGTTCCCGGCGACGCCACCGAATTAATTGTTCGTAAGGGCCGGGTCATGCTCGATCGGAATCACACCAAGATAAAAGGCGGCAATAAGGTTGTTTTCAGCGATACTTCCTTTTCCGTAGCGAAGCTGACGAAGGCCGACGAGGATAGCCTGGACGCCTGGAGTAAGAATCGCGCGCAGACTTTGGCTCGAGCCAACAGCCGCATGTCGAATCGCGACGTCAGGAGTTTTCTAACCTCGTACGATTCTAACTGGTGGTACCTCTCCACCTTCGGCAGCCGCGGCCTGTGGTTTTACAACGCCAGCATCGGTTGCTACACCCTCGTGCCGTTGACGTACGGTTGGGGATCGCCCTATGGTGGCGCCTATTCAATGTCGTTTTTCGGCAATTACTGTTGCCGGCGTATTGGCATTCCCGGTCTTGGTTCCTACGGCGTTACCGGAACACCTGTCATCGGAACCACTAGCGGTGCTGGCAGCGGCAGCGGTAGCGGGAGCGGCAGCGGCGTCGGGACAGGCTTAGGGCCGGGACCCGCACCTTTGCCGGCCAGCCCGGTGCGCGATAGCGGCTTCCGGGGAAGAGACGTCAGTTCTGACGTTCACCGCACCCGCAACCCATAATCACAAAGTTAAGTAGGATTTGGATAAAGCCTGCGTAGTTCCTCATCGACCAGGCTTCTGACTTCGGCTGGCTTCAATCCCGCAAGCACGAGGTGCGTAAGCACCGCGCTCAACTGGCTGTACATCTCGTCTGCCGGCTGCGACAGTACGCGAGAGATTACGAGCGCGCCCGCGCCATGTCTAATCTTCACCAGCCCTTCCCGCTGTAATTGCCGGTAGGCAAACGCGACTGTATTGAGATTAACGCCGAGGTCAGCGGCGACTTGGCGAACGGGTGGAAGAAAGGTTCCTTTCGGCAGCTCGCCGGTGGCGATGAGCCTCTTAATCTCGTCTGCTATTTGGCGATAGATCGGCCGGGCCTCGTTTTCATCAACCGTGATGTACATAATGTCGGGTGATTGTATACACTAGACAATATGGTTTTGTCCAGACTTCTTTTATGACAAATAGCTTGCTAATGCCCAAGCCAACCGGGTAACACCCTCCAAACGGCCATATGTGACCGTATCGCTGACGATGAACAACTGGGGAATCGACGTGAGAAAGGGCTGGCCCTGTCCTGCGAAATGGGATCGTCTGCCACCAACCATCCCAAATTTGCGGCGTGTCTGTTCGTAGTAATCGCGAGGCGTCATCGTGTCGATAATCTCTATGCTGTCGCCGAGCTCCGGCATCGCCTTATGGAGAAGCGTCCAACAACGCTCCATCGTCGCCTGATCTTTCTGTTCTAGATCTTCGGCGTCCGTGTGAAACGAAAACCATTCCTCGGCTTCCGTAAAAGCGTGCACTGTCACTGCCCGCCGGTTTCCCTCGCTCACAGCGACCGGCCGGGCCCCTGCATTCCAGAAAAGCATGTTAGTTGCCAAATCAATTTCGCTGTTTTGTTGATCGAGTAAGAGCAGCCGCTCGGCGGGCATCGCTTCGAACTTGTCCCGGTCCAACGAGAGAAATAGTAGATAGGCCCCCCAACTAGTTAAGGTCTTCAGCGTGGTCCTGATTGGTACTGATGTGCGACTAAGCCCGATGAGTTTTCCGTACGTGTCCCACAAAGTGAGGTTGCTGACAATCGCTTTTGATGCGCCAACACGTTCACCGCTTAGCAAGTCCACCCCTATTGCATTTCCACTGGCATCGTAAGCCAGCCTTAGCACCGGTGCATCGAGACGAATGCGGCCTCCGCTGTTCTTAATGGATTGCGCAAGCTTATTCGCAATCGAAGCTGCTCCTCCTTCGACTGCAAACATTTTGCCGTGGGCAGTAGACAACGCCAGCGCCGCGTGATCGTATGAAATCTCGTCACTTGTGTTTTGAGTGAGTAACTGCAATTGCGCATCGAGGAATGATCTAAACGCAAGCGGGAAGTTTTTTATCCTATCATCAAGCGATGGAAGCGTTCGCAGCGGCCAAACCACGTCCGGCTGAGAATCAATTTGTTCATGCAGTTCGTCGCCGGCGCGAGAAATCTCTTCATAAAAATCAATCGCATCGATGGCGCACTCCGGAAAAAACTGTCGAAGTTGCTCGTCGCGTTGTCGATTATCCCGGCCAACGGTGAACTCCGATTGATTCGAAAAACGAATTGAGTAGGTTGGATCCAGCGGTACGATCTTAGGCGGTTCAACCCGTAATTCTGCAAAAAGACGTTCATAGATGCCGACAGCACCCCAACCGGCGTGGAGGCCATCTGACGGCTCAAAAGTGAGGCCGAACTTTTCAACACCAGAGACGCAGCCGCCGACGGCAGATTGCCGTTCCAGCACGCACACATTCATGCCGCGGGCCGCCAGCAGCGCTGCTGTTGTTAGGCCGCCAATGCCGGCGCCGACTACGACAATTTCGTAATCCGTCATCGCAGCAGATTGGCCAACGACCAAAGAATGATAGTCGGATTTACAGGCTCGCTGCTCGGCGCGATTCGTTGAGCGTACGGTTCAACCAGCAATATCGCGGCTTGAATGCCGTTAAAGACGAGATGGATGATTATGCAAGGCAACAGCCGATGCGTGTAGGCCCGCACGAAGGTCAGCGCAATGCTGAGAGTTGCGACTGCGGCGATCGCCCCATAGTTGGGCCAGTATTGCGGCACATGAATAATTGTGAAGAGTGCGAGCACCAGGCAAACCGCTACGGGCGCGCCGGCCAGCTTTTGCAGCGGCGCGTAGAGAACGCCGCGATACATGAATTCCTCTACGAACGGGGCGGTGCCCACCGCAAGAATCGAAATCGCATAGCGCGCCGCCAGCGAGCTGTTAATGATTTGCTCGAGTTGAGTTGGCTTTGCCGAACCGAACAGGAAAGCGAGCAACGCGCCAATGCCGAACAACAGCACACCCAGCGCTCCCCAAAAAAGCACCTCAACATATCCGGACGACCGCCAGCCAATGGCTGGCCAAAATCGCTGTTTGCCGAAGCGCGTTACCACCGCCCAGATCAAGGCAAACGTAAGGATATGAGTCGGCAACAGCGCGAGCACCTGAAGCAGGACTGCGGTTTTGTCGTTAAGCGCGAGTTCCGCCAGGGCTTTTACATAATCGGGCGAGCTGGTGCTTAATCCTCTACTCATTGCATAAGGGACGAGAAACAGCACCGGCATCAACACGATCAAAAAAACGCTTGCGATCCAAACGAACAGGGCTGAACCCAAACCCCACGCTGGTTTGTCGGGGTCCGGTTGCGGCGATTGGTTCGGCGTGTGCGGCACCTGTACCGTGGCCGGATTGGTTTCCAGCGGAAAGGTTCCGTCGGTTGAGTTGATCACGATAAGGGCAGTGTAAGAAGTTGTTCAGACGCGGTCAATGCGCGCCTCCGGAAACACTTCAGATGTCATTTCAAACCGCTGGGTAGGAAGTCTCGAACAGTGACAGGCCAACGCGTGGAGCAGCCAGCATCACGCCGATAATAGTTTTTGCGTCCTCGATTTCTCCGCTGGTAATCATCGTGAGCGCCTGGTTGAAAGGCATGCGAATTATTTCGATTATCTCGTCGTCTTCAAGTTGCTGCTGCGACGCAGTTAATTCCGTTGCCAGGTAGAGCCACATCTTTTCCTCGCAAAAACCGGGAGTCACAAAAAATTCTGCAAGCTTCTCGAGATTACCAGCCGTCACTCCTAGTTCTTCTTCCAGCTCGCGAGCGGCGCCTTCTTCCGGCACTTCACCATGTTTCAACGTTCCCGCTGGAACTTCCAGTAGATAGCGAACTGCTGGATGCCGATATTGGCGCACGAGCGCAATCGTGCCGTCATCAAAAATCGGCACGATGACCGCGCTGCCGGGATGATGCACCGTCTCGCGCTCGTATGTTTTGTCGTGCTCGCGAATAGTATCGACGGTGACATCGAACACCCGACCGTGGAAAATGTCTTTGCTGTTTAGGATCTGCGGACAGTCAGTGGCAGCCATTTTCTTACCTTCAATCGTTTAAGTTGTGGTCACGCAAATTCGGCAGCAAGCAACAACGCCTTGATCTCGCCAACCAGATAAAGCGATCCCGTGACGCAAATTACGCCGTCCGCAGATGTTACTTCATTGGCCTTGTTGAGCGCTTCAGCCGCTGAGTGCGTGACAGAAACGTTAGCTGTGCCAATCTCTGAAGCTAAACCCTGCAAAGTTTGTATTGAGGCTGCGCGCGGATTATCAGGCTGAGTTAGTACGACGTGTGAAGCAACACGGAACAACGCGGCCGTCATTGCGCTTAAGTTCTTGTCGCGCATTGCGCCAAAGATAAGAGTGATCGGCGTCTTTTCGAATTCGATTAAGTAATCTTTCAGCGTTTCGGCGGCCGAGGGATTGTGCGCGCCATCGAACAAGTATTTTCCTCGTCTTTCTAGCCGTCCCGCGTGCACCGCCTTCTCGATTCCGCCAATAATTGACTCAGCCGAGATCTTAAATCCGATCGTGTTCAACGCTTCGGCAAGAGAAATCGCGGTCGCGGCATTAACAGTTTGATGCTTGCCTCGCAAACCGACCTGCACCGATCGATATTGTCTGTTAGATCCTGTAAAGGTTGCGATGAACCGGCCGTCATCTGTGCGACTCTCGATTGTGCAGGCAGCGGCACTCACGGGGGCGACGTCACATTCGCCGCAGCGGTTCAGGATTACTTTCATCGCCTCAGGCTTTTGAGGTGCAATGACGGCAGAACTGCCGCGTCGAACGATCGCCGCTTTCTCGGAACCAATTTCGGCAAGATTATGGCCAAGATATTCTTCGTGGTCCATGGCGATCGGTGTTAAGGCAACAATTTCAGCTTGTGCAACGGTGGTCGAATCCAAACGGCCGCCTAGTCCGGTTTCCAGGATGGCAAGCGCAACGTTGGCACTGGCAAAGGCGAGGAACGCGATCGCAGTGAGGTGTTCAAAAAACGTAGGCGCTGATTGAAGTTTCTTTTCGAAAATCAACGTGTCCGCCGCGGCGCGCACACGCGTGGCCTGCGCAGCAAAATCCTCGGGCGAAATGTCGATGCCGGCAATCTTGATTCTTTCCGTAATCGAAACTAAGTGCGGCGAAGTGAATAGGCCTGTACGGATACGCGCGTCCTGGCAAATTGCATCGACCATGACAGCGGTCGAGCCTTTGCCGTTGGTGCCGGCGATTTGAATCGATCTGAAGGAATGCTGAGGATTTCCCAGAGTCTCGAGCAACAACTCGGTATTTCTAAGACCCAGTTTTATTGCGAGCGTTTCATGACCGAGACTGAGGAGGTAAGAAAGACTTTCGTTGAAATCCATACTTCGGCGGAGCAAATCTAATTGCCCGAAACCGCGCGCGTGCGCAACCGATCCATTTCCGAGTCACCGACGATTTCCGGATTCAACATAAAATTGAGAAGCTTGGTGATGTAATCGCGCATTTCGCGCCGATCGACAATAGCGTCCACCATGCCATGCTCGAGCAAAAATTCCGAGCGCTGAAAATCGCGCGGTAGCTTTTGCCGGATCGTTTGCTCGATGACGCGCGGTCCCGCAAAACCGATCAACGCTTTTGGCTCTGCCAGTACCGTGTCGCCGAGCATGGCAAAGCTCGCCGTGACGCCACCGGTGGTGGGATCAGTCAAAACAGAAATGAAGGGCAGTTGCGCTTCATCCAGCGCTGCAAGAGCAGCGGCGATTTTCGCCATTTGCATGAGCGACAATGCGCCTTCCTGCATACGCGCGCCACCGGAAGCGGAAAACACTACCAGCGCCGCGTGATCCCGCAACGCATGTTCGATCAACCGCGTTACTTTTTCGCCCACCGCGGAGCCCATCGACCCACCAATAAACGTCATGTCCATGGCGCCCGCAAAAACTGCGTGGTCGCCAACCTTGCCGCGGCCGCTGATGATGGCTTCGCTAACGCCCGACGTTTTGATCGCTTGCTTGAGCCGATCTTTGTAAGGTTTGGTATCGGTGAACTCCAGCGGGTCGATCGAGATCACTTCAGCATCAAGTTCTTCGTACACGCCGCCATCGAACAACATCGCCAGGCGTTCGCGCGCGCCGATGCGAAAGTGATAACCACATTTAGTGCAGACTTGAAGCGACTCCTCGAGCTCGCCCTTATACAGATGGGCCTCGCACTCGTCACACTTGACGAAAACATTCTCCGTTTTGACGACGCGTTCCTCGGGCGGCACCGCCTCAATCTGTTTGTTCTTTTTGCTGAACCAGGGCATAGCGAAGCTTTAACTAGAACAGCCTCTCGCAATGTTGGGGTATGGGACAAGAGCCTAACACAGACGAGCGCGCGCCAGTACTGAAACCTACGAAAAGTTCGTCGAAACCTCGAAAAATCAGGGTTTTTCGGCGGGCGTCAGAACTCGATACCTTGCTGCGCGCGAATGCCCGTAGTGAAAGGATGCTTGATTTCTTTCATCTCGGTAACCAGATCAGCGGCCGATATTAGTTCAGCTGGAGCATCACGGCCGGTCAATACGATATGAAGAGCGGGTTGGGTAGCGCGCGCCGCACGAATCTCTGCAAGAACTTCGGCAACAGTGAGCATGCCGTAACTTAGTACATAAACCAGCTCATCGAAAACAAGCAGATCGTAATCGCCGCTGCGCAATTTTTCCAGGCAAAGGTTCCAGGTGGCGCGGGCGGTGGCGCGGTCTTGTTCCGGATTTTTGGTGTCCCAGGTAAAGCCATCGCCCATCGTGTGGACTTCGATGCCTAGTTTTTCTGCCGATTCGTGTTCGCCATAACGATCATTGCGCGATTTCATGAATTGGACCATGCAGCATTTCAGACCTCGACCGGCTGCCCGCATCATCAAGCCCAGGGCACACGTTGTCTTGCCTTTGCCGTTGCCGGTATGGACCATCAAAAGGCCGCGCGTGTTCTCCTGATAATCCTCGCGACGCCATTTATACTTTTTTTCTTTGCCGGACATTGCTTTACAACGAAAGATTACTTCTCATTCATCATTTGATGTTTCTCATCTGTCGTTTTGGAAAGCTGGCAAACATTCGGAGGAACGAAGGTAAGGATTCAGCCGAAGCCGGACGTTTGAGATCACAATGAGCAATGTCAAATCATCGACGAGAAATGATCTCTTAGCCGCAGCGATCACTCACTCCCAACGAGTGCGTCTTCAGTGATGTCAGCGGTCCCATTTGCGCGAGCAACGGCATCCTGCAGTAGGGCGATAATCTTTTCTTCTGCTTCTTCCCAAGTGCCACGCAGCGTACAGCCGGCGGCATTCCGATGACCACCGCCACCGAATTTCTCGGCCACCTTCGCAACGTTAACTTCGCCCTTGGACCGCAAGCTGGTGCGATAAACGCCCGGTTCCAGTTCTTTCAACATCGCCACTGCTTCCACTTCGCCCACGGTCAACGGGTAATTTACAAAACCGTCTGCGTCTTCGTCGGAAGCATGAGCGCTGTGCTGCATCTCGAGACTGTGACGCAAGAGAGCCACGCGCCCGCTTGAATCCCGCCGCGCGGTCGAAAGTACTGCGCCCATCAACTGAATGCGGCTCCAGGGATAGCTGGCAAAAACTGCTTCAGCGGCTTTGGCGGGTTTGACACCCGTGCGCAGGAGTTCGGAAGCGACCTTGAAAGTGCGTTCCGTCGTGTTTGAGAAGTGAAAAGAACCGGTGTCGGTAATCAGCGCGGTGTAGACGCATTCGGCAATTTCTTTAGTAACGCGAACTCCAGTAGCTTTGCACAAGTTGTAAATCATCTCGCCGACCGCAGACGCCGTTGAATCAAGCCAGTTAATATTGCCAAACAACGCAGTGCCTGAGTGATGATCGATGTTCACTACAAATTGCTTTTCGAGATCTTCGAGGCCGGGCCGCGTGACGTCGGAACACTCGATGACGAATACGGCGTGATACGAACTATCAATGCCGGGCGTGACGCGAACGTTTTTGGCGCCGGGCAACTGTTGGTAGGTGTGCGGCACCGGATCGCGCATGACGACCTCGACATCTTTGTCCAGGCCGCGCAACAACCAGTAAAGACCGAGCGAAGATCCGAGGCTATCGCCGTCGGGTCGGCGATGCGAGGTAATGGCGAATTTTCGCTTCGTTTCAATCAGTTCAACAACTTGACTTAGCATGATTTGTAGTAACGCAGACCTTAGTCCGTGTTCGCGAAATGTTCACAGATTGAAGTCTGTGCCACTTCTCAATCCTTCCTCGATTCTTTTTCAATCTCATTCAGCAACTGGTCCACACGTTCGCCCTGCTCTTCAATGCGGTCCCTGACAAAGTGTATCTCGGGTGTGCGCGGCAGGTTGAGTGACAGGCCAAGTTGCTTGCGGACATAGGGCGCCGCATGGCGCAATGCAGCTAGCGCGGTTTGGTGTTCAGTTTCGTCACCGGCGACCGTGACGTAGACGCGCGCATCGCGCAAGTTTTCCGACAGCCGCACGTCAGTAACCGTGACCATCGTTAGCCTCGGATCTTCGAGCTCGAAGCCGACGATCTGCGAAATCTCTTCACGCAGGATATCTGCAACTCTCTCCGGGCGACGCATAATACCAGCGGCTGGCGACACGCGCAGTAAGCAGGAAAAACCTGCCGCCTGCCGAGTGCTCCGGCCTCCTACAACTCGGTGGCTGCGACTTTCTCCACGATGTACGCCTCGATCTGATCGCCAACCTTGACGTCATTAAAGTTTTCGAGACCGATACCACATTCGAAACCCTCACGCACTTCAGAGACGTCATCCTTAAAGCGGCGCAGCGAACTAATATTGCCTTCCCAGCTTACAACGCCGTCCCGAATTAGCCGCGCGCGAGCGTTGCGTCGAATGTTGCCGTCAATGACCATTGAGCCGGCAACCACGCCAGCTTTCGGAACGCGAAAAACTTCGCGCACGTCTGCCTTACCGATGATGCGTTCTTTCTCAATCGCTTCAAGCATGCCGATCATGGCCGCGCGAATTTCTTCTTCGACCTTGTAAATGATCGAATGCAGGCGAATATCGACACTTTCCTGTTTCGCGAGATCAGCAGCGCGGGCGCCCGGTCTCACGTTAAAACCGATGACGACAACAGCCGAGACAGCCGAGCCAGCCTGGGTCGCAGACGCAAGCAGCACATCGGATTCGGTGATAGCGCCAACACCTGAACGAATGACCTTGACCTTGACACGATCCGTCGAAAGCTTTTGCAATGTCGATTTCAGAACTTCAACCGAGCCCTGCACATCGGCTTTGATGACGACGAGCAATTCCTTGACCTCGGTTTCGCCCAGCGCCTCGATACCGCGCTTGGTTGACTGCATCAGCGTCGCCTGGCGGCTCAACATCTGGCGATGGCCCGATATCTGTTGCGCGCGCGTGATGTCGGCGACGACTTGGAAACTTTCGCCGGCCTGCGGCACGCCTTGAAGTCCGAGGACTTCCACCGGTGTCGCCGGCGCGGCTTCAGTTATGGCTTCGCCCTTGTCGTTAAACATCGCGCGCACTCGTCCAAAGATCTGACCGACGATGAACGGCTCGTGGATATGCAGGGTACCCTGTTGGACCAGGACCGTGGCTACAGCGCCGCGACCGCGATCCAGCTTGGCTTCGAGTACCACGCCGGAAGCAAGCCGGGTCGGACTGGCGCGCAGATTCAGAATGTCTGAAGTGAGCAGAATAGTTTCGAGCAGTGTATCCAGGTTCTGTCGCTTCTTCGCCGAAACCTGGACCATCTCGGTTTCGCCACCCCATTCGACCGGGTTCAGTCCATGTTGCGCCAATTCCTGTCTTACGCGATCGGGATTGGCGTCCGGCTTATCGATCTTGTTAATGGCAACGACAATGGGAACGTTCGCAGCACGCGAGTGTTCGATGGCCTCGATCGTTTGTGGCATCACGCCGTCGTCAGCGGCTACGACAAGCACGACGATGTCAGTTGCCTTCGCGCCGCGAGCGCGCATCAAGGTGAACGCTTCGTGACCGGGCGTGTCGAGAAAGACTACGCGGCGAAGCTTATCCGGACTATCGGGACTAGGGACCTGCACACTGTAAGCGCCGATGTGTTGGGTGATACCCCCCGCTTCTCCAGCCGCGACTTCGGTCGTGCGGATCGCATCCAGCAGGGAAGTCTTGCCGTGGTCCACGTGGCCCATAACCGTGATAACTGGCGCGCGAGGCAGTTCAACGTCGTCGGCATCGGCAGCGATTAGTTCTTCGAACTCTTCCTCGGCCACCATCTCTTCAAACGGCACGAAGGCGACGTCATAACCAAAGCGTTTGCCGAGCTCCACAGCTACGTCATCATTCAAGGGTTGATTGATGGTGGCGAAAACGCCGCGTTGTAGCAACAACGTGACTACGTCTTTCGGCTTAATACCGAGCTTCTCGGCGAATTCTTTAACCGTAGTGCCTTCTACCAGGCGAACGGATTTGATCTCGCCGGGAATGCCGGGGATTTCCATGCGACCGGCGATGCGGTCCTCGAGCGAAAGTGCTTTCGGTGGCGGAATGAACTCGCCCTTATCAAACTTGCCGCCCTTCTC
>DATENN010000306.1:0-15761 GCA_035275045.1 Pyrinomonadaceae bacterium | reverse complement strand
CCCTGAGGCCCTGGTCCAGTATCCCGGCAGCGTTGTGAAATCCGACGTCAATCTTGATCCCAATCACTCTCATTTCGTTTTAGTCGAGGGCAATGAGTGGGGTTCGGAACTTCCAACAATCTTCGGACTCACCAGCGCGCTAACTGCAAAGGTGCCGCGCGTGGTTGCGATACTTGCCAGTGGCGGAGCGAATTCGCGCGATGAGGTGGTGCAGGTAGTACGCCAGAACTTTCCCTTAATTGTTATTGAAGGCAGTGGCGGCCTTGCTGATGAAATCAGCGCCGCCTGGAAAGCCAGGCCCAATCTTCCTGAAGATCCGGCGATGGCCGAAATTATTTGCGATGGACGACTAGAATTCCATCTACTGACCAATTCCGTTGAAGGCGCAGAACGGTTGATTCTGCGCGAGCTGCGCGGCGACAACATTCTGTACGAAGCATGGGAAATGTTTGCCGACTACGACTTGAACGCGATCCTGCAACAGAAACGGTTCGATCTGTTGCAGGGTTCGATTTTGATCGTCGGTATCGCCGCCACCGCGCTGGCGGTGATCAAACAACTGTGGGCGCCGCCGGACGCGGTTGTTACGTATCGCAGTATCTGGTGGTGGGTTCGCCACCTGATCATCCTGTTGCCGATCCTGCTGACCGTCTTGATTACCGCCGCGAATCGGTTCAAGCATGGCAATCGCTGGATGATGTTGCGCGCCGGCGCCGAAGCAATCAAACGCGAGATTTATCGCTATCGCACCAGGACCACGTATTACGGCGGCTGGGCGCCCGACCAGCCATCACCGGAACAACAGTTGTCGCGCAAGGTGCAGGACATCACCCAAGCGACAATGGAAACGGACGCTAACCTCGCGATCCTCGAATCGTATGATAAGAAAAAAGGCTTTCCTCCTTACATAAATCCGTCTGCTGAAGGCGCCGACGATGGTTTCAAGAAACTTACGCCCGATCGATACATTGAAGTTCGGCTCGAGGATCAGCTCAACTATTTCAATCGGGTAGCATTGAAGTTGGGAAGGCGCATGACAGCGTTGCAATGGGCCGTATGGCTCATCGGCGCGGTTGGAACTTATCTGGCGCTGGTGGGCCAACAAATTTGGGTTGCAGTAACGACGTCGGTTGCGGCCGCGCTGACATCATATCTGGGTTACAAACTAAGTGAAGACAAACTGATGAAGTTCAATCAGGCGCGGACTGAGTTGGCGAACGTGCGTGCCTGGTGGAATGCTTTGTCTCCCGACGATCAGGCGGACCAGGCTAATGTGAATACCCTGGTTGAGCACACTGAGCAGGTTTTGAAATCAGAACTCGACAATTGGGTGCAGTTGAAACAGAACGTAATGGAAGAAGTGCGCAAGGTGACGCCCATAGTTCAACCGGCGAAAGAACAACCGCAGTAGGCTGCTACTTTTGAACCCAATCGACAATCGCTTCCAACGCTGAGTTGTAAACCTCGGCTTGCGTCAACCCCGAACTCTTCGGAACTTTCAGTGAGTGATCGCCGCCTTCGACGATGTGAAGAGTGGCTGGCAGTTTGTGTTTCTTGACGATCGCGCGGATTTCTTGGCCCGAGCCGAACGAGTCGCGCGAACCCTGAATGAAAACCATCGGTGATTCGATCTGCGGCAGGTGTGCGTCGCGAAGTTGCTCAGGTTTGCCGGGCGGATGAAGGGGATAACCAAGAAAAACCAAACCAGTGACGCTTTTATCGCTGCGCGGTAAAGCGGCGGCTACCTGCGAAGCGATGCGGCCGCCCATCGATTTACCTCCGATTACCAGGCGGTTCCCTTTCAACTTCTTATTTGTAACAACGGCTGCGATGACAGACGCATAGCAAGCTTCCAGCTTCGCTTTCGGATCGGGCGCTCGGCGGGCTTGGTTCATGTATTGAAAGTTGAACGTAACGACATCGACGCCCCGTCCGGCAAGTCCGGTCGCAAACAGCTTCATGAATGGATGCGTTTGCGGCGCGCCCGCACCATGCGCGAGGATGACAGTGGCGGCCAGCCGATTTTTTTTGTTGGCGGCGTACAGCAGCGCCCTGACGCTGACTCCGTCATCAAGCGGGATCGACATTTGGACTGGTTCGATGGCCATAGACTAATTTTGCTTGCCCAAAGCGTCAGAGTTCGATCCGCAGATTACACAGATGTTTCGTTGAGGACGGCGCATGCAACTTCGCAAACTAAAAGTTTGCGCTACATCAAACAAAAACTCGCGGCACACGGTTGCTAATTCCGCAGGTCACTTCGTAAGACAACGTGCCGGCGGTCTTTGCCAGGTACTCGGCGCTAACCGACTGCTCGCCCGCTTCACCCATAAGGATTACTTCGTCATCGACCTGCACGTTTGGCACGTTCGTCACATCGATCAGCGTTAGGTCCATCGAGATGCGGCCAATGACAGTAGCGAACACACCGCGGATGATCGCGTGACTGCGATTCGACAGGCCGCGCATGTAACCGTCGTCGTAACCGATTGGAATCGTCGCCACCAAAGTTTTTCGCGACGCTTCAAAGGTGCAACCATACCCAACGGTCTCACCTTCCGGCACCCATTTGATCAAAGTGATGCGGCTGTGCAGTGACATCACCGGATGAAAATCCTGTTCGCGATCGGATGGGGACAACACATCGCGCCACAAGCCATAAAGGACGCCGCCGGGTCGCACCATGTTTCCCCAACTTGCGGGTTCAGCGAAAATGCCGGCCGAGTTGGCGAGATGCAAAAATGTGGGCTTGTAACCGAGATTGCCCAGCGTGTTTACAGCACTGTGAAAGCGTTCAATTTGATCGTGAGTGAGTGGCCCGCACGACGGCTCGTCCGCGGCTGCAAAATGAGTCATGAGTCCGTCGATGCGAACCTGTTTGAATCGATCGAGCTGCGGCGCGAATTGGGTTACCTCATCAAAGCGAATTCCTAATCGTCCCATTCCGGTATCAATCTTCAAATGAACATCGGCGATCACGCCGCGGTCCGCGGCAACGCGATCGATTGCTTCCAACATTTCAGGCCGATAAACAACGGGGACGAGGTTGTGCTGCAGGCACAGTTCCGCCTGTCCTTCCCAAAATCCAGCGAGGCAAAGGATTGGTAGCGTGATGCCCGCGTTTCTCAGTTCAATTCCCTCTTCCGGCAACGCCACACCGAACCAATTTGCGCCTTCGCTTTCGAGCCGGCGCGCGCACTCGACCGCGCCGTGGCCATAAGCGTTGGCTTTGACTATGGCCATGACATTCACGTCGGGGCCGACGTGGTTCTTAACTAAACGAAAATTCGAGGCGAGCGCGTCAAGATTGATCTGCGCCCAGGTGGGACGACCGGAAACTACATTGGCTCGCGGGTTATGGATTGCAGACGAGGTCATTCGCGGTAGAGATTATCAAACCGCATGCTGGATGGAGTAAAGCGAAGACGAATCGTATCGGTGGGACCGTTGCGTTGTTTAGCTACGATTATTTCGGCAACATTCTTTTCGTCGTCAGGCATGCTGTCTCGCTCTTCAGGCGTTTTGTATTGCTCAGGACGATAAATAAACGCCACCACGTCAGCGTCCTGTTCGAGCGCGCCTGACTCGCGGAGATCAGCAAGCTGCGGCCGGTGGTCCGAACGTGATTCGGGCGCGCGCGAAAGTTGTGACAACGCCACCAGCGGAACATTTAATTCTTTGGCGAGACCCTTCAGCTCGCGGGAAATCTGGGAAACTTCCTGCTGCCGCGACTCGAACCGTTTCGCTGAACCTGACATCAACTGCAGGTAATCGACAACGATCAAATCCAGCCGTTTTTGTTCCGCCATCAACCGACGCGCCTTGGCTCGCATTTCTAGAACTGAAATGCCTGGCGTGTCGTCAAGGAAAATCCTGGCGTCGGCAAGTGTGCCCAGTGACTTTGCGATTTGCGCCCATTCAGGTCGCGAAAGAAAGCCATTCCGAAACCGCTGTGCATCGATGTTGGCTTGTGAACACAACATGCGCATCACCAACGCCTCTTTCGACATTTCTAGCGAGAACACGCCGACGACCGCGCCGGGAACGTGGATCGCAGCATTCTCGGCCAGCATCAAAGCGAAACTTGTTTTGCCCATCGACGGGCGCGCGGCCACGATGATCAAATCCTGTCGTTGCAAGCCGGAAGTCATCTTGTCGAGATCAGCGAAACCAGTCGTCAGTCCAGTTAAGACCGCCGCGCGGCCTTCCATCTCCTGAATTTTTTCCAGCAGTTGTTCAGCGACCGGTTTGACGTGGACGAAGCCCTGGCGAATGCGCTCATCGGCCAGTTGAAAGATGGCGTGCTCGGCGTGGTCGAGAATAATCTCTGGCTCGTCTTCCTGCTCCAAAGCTTCCTGCGTGATCTTGTTCGCGGCGCGAATCAACTGTCGCAGCATCGACTTGCCACGCACCACCTTTGCGTAGTGCGCAATATTCGTAGAATGCGGCAAACCGTAAGTCAGGTTGGTGATGAAACTCACTCCTCCTACTGACTCGAGCGCATTTTCTTTCTTGAGTTCTTCTCCAATAAGAATCGGGTTCAGTTCCGCCCCGCGTTCGAAGAGCGCGGTCATCGCGGTGAAGATGCGACGATGCGAAGGCACGTAAAAATCTTCCGGACGCAGTAGCTCAATGGCCTGGCTGATCAGACCGTTGTCGAGCAGAATACCGCCAAGGATCGCACGCTCGGCTTCGGAGCTGTTTGGCAGCGAACGTTCAAGCGATTGTTCGCGAATTGGATCAGGAGTGGCCATCTGGCTTTCGGATTGCGGAATTCGGACGGCGGATTAAAAAGAAACGACGTTGCGACTCATGTGACCTCGCAACGTCGTGATACTACTACAGCGTCGAAACACTACAAATATTTTCGCGGGTTTTATTGATCGGCCGGGGCTGTTTCCTCTGTATCATTTTCTGCTGCTTGTTTCGCGATTTCAGCTTCCTGTTCCGGCGTCAGATGACCAACAATGACTTCGCCTTCGGCACCGACTTTGACATTGAGATCGACTGTGACTTCACGATGCAAACGCACCGGCACGGTAAAGTCGCCTAAACGCTTGAGCGGTTCACGTAGGTGGATCCGGTGCCGGTCGATTTCATAGCCACGGTTCTTCAATTCTTCCGCAATGTCCATTGAGGTCACTGAACCGTACAAGGCGCCCTGTTCGCCGGCTTTGCGCTTGAATTCCAATGTCAGCTTGCCGAGTTGCTCAGCCTGTCCTGCAGCGGTCGCGCGTTCGGCGGCTTCCTTCTTCAACAGCCGCGCACGTTCTGCCTCGATCTGCTTTACGTTGTTTGCTGTCGCTTCGACGGCGAGCTTGCGCGGCAGCAAATAGTTACGCGCGTATCCGGCACGCACGCGCACGATTTCGCCACGCGCGCCGAGATCATCAACGTCTTCTCGCAAAAGTATTCTTGTATGCGCCATTTAAGAACTCCTCGAATTCTCTTTCAAACTTTTCACTTGCACCTGTTTTTCACCGGGCAGCGATGCATTAGTCGGTGGTGTAAGGCAGCAACGCTATGTTGCGCGCGCGCTTGATCGCTTCGGCGAGCATTCGCTGGTGGATCGCGCAGTTGCCTGAGATGCGGCGCGGCAAAATCTTGCCACGTTCCGGAATAAAATTCCCCAGGAACCGCGCATCCTTAAAGTCGATGATGTCTACTTTTTCGATACAGAAGCGGCATATTCGGCGGCGACGCATGCGGCGTCCACCACGTCCACCACCCTGTGAGCGGCCGCGGTCAAAATCTTCATCGCCGTTGAATCTGCGACCGCGATCGCGATCTTCATAATTTGTACTCATAGAACCTCGTCAATCGTTAATGGTAAATCGTTAACGTTAATCGTTAATCGTTAATCGTTAATCGTAAAACGGGATCGCATTGTTGCCGTGAACCCGAATGGCGAATAGCAGATTTTTCTTACTATTCACGATTTACTATTTACGATTCACGATTAACGATTCACGCGTTAGGCTGCGTCTTCGTTTTCTTCCGCGGAGGCTTCAGTCGCAGGTTGAACGGCAGCGCCGTTTCCACCCGACTTCTTATCGGCCTTGCGCGCACGTTTGGCCCTGAACTTTTCGGCGCGTCGCCGGTCCTCGTCCACACGAACGGTGATGTAGCGAATGATTCGATCGTTAACACGCATGCGGCGCTCAAGCTCAGCAATCTCGCGACCCGATCCTTCAATTTCCAGCAGCATGAAGTTGCCCTCGGTTTTATGAAGGATCTCGTAAGCGAGCTGGCGCCGGCCCATGCTTTCAGTTTTAGTAACTGTGCCGCCCTGATCCGTCGCAATTTGCTTCAAGCTATCGGTTAGCTTGGTGACATCGTCGTCTTCCATCGCGGGGTCAACGATAAACACCACTTCGTATTGTCTTTGCGTATCCATCTTTCTCCTTAAGAGTGACAAGTAACAAGTGACAGGTGACACGTAAAGGATCGGCCTTTGACCTTGTCACTTATCACTTGTCACTGTTGTAACTACTCATCGCTTTCAAAACGCCGTCGCGCAAGATTGCATGCACGGCGTCAGCGCTTTTTTTCAAAATATTATTCAGTTCACTTTTGAGCGTCTTAGGGAAGACGCTCAATACAAATTTTTTCGAATCGTTGAGCGGATGTTCGGGCTGAATGCCAATTCGCAACCGCGTGAATTCGTCCGTCCCCAACGCCTCAATGATCGACTTTAGACCATTGTGCCCGCCGGCCGACCCGCGCGCCCGGATACGAATTCTTCCGAAGGGCAACGCCAGATCGTCCGAAATGACAATCAGTTTCTCGCCGGGCTGTTCCAGCTTGTGCTTCCTCACCAAACAGCCGACTGAAGCACCGCTCAGGTTCATGAAAGTCAGCGGCTTTACCAACTTTACGATTTGCCCTTCAATGTCAGCGCGACCAACCAGCGCCTGACATTCGCGCCGCTTCACTTCCGCCCCGGCCTCGGCTGCCAGCTTGTCAATCAACATGAATCCGAGATTGTGACGGGTGGATTCGTACTCTGCTCCCGGATTTCCTAAACCAACGATCAAATACATTTCCGATTGTAGATTTCCGATTGCCAATTGGCGTCAAGCGCGAAGGCCTTGTGCGATCGGCAATCGGCAATTGCAAATCCGCATTGCTATTCTTTCGATTCTTCGCCGCCCGCCTCGTCTTCCTTCTTCCCCTTACCGATTACTTCCGGTTCGGTCGGGGTTTCGCCTTCAACCACAGGCGCGGCAACCGGCTCTTCCTTAACTATGCCGACGGTTGCGATAACTGTGTCGGCTGGGGTCAGGATCTCGATAAGTTCGCTCACTTTAATGTCCGAGATATGCAGCACATCGTGAACACCAAGATTAGAAACGTCGACATTGATTACATCGGGGATCTCCCGTGGCTCACAACGAATTTCCAACTCGCGAATGATTTGTTCCAGGACTCCCTGCTCGTCGCGAACGCCCACCGGCTCCCCGGTTAAATGCAATGGCACCGTGACTTCAATTTTTTGGCCCTTGACCAGCCGCGCAAAGTCAGCGTGAAGCAAGCGGCCGCGAATGGGATCGACCTGCCGATCGTGAAACATTACTTCGCTGGCGCCCACACCTTCGATATCGAGTGTGAAAATGGTATTGCGTCCGGACTCGGATCGAAGAATCGCCGCGAGTTCGCGCAACGGCGCGAGCGCGGAAACAGTACCGCCTTCGCCACCATACACAGTGACGGGAACCATGTCGGCGGCGCGCGCACGACGCGCATCGTTTTTGCCGCGGCCTTCGCGAGACGTCGCGCGAACGGTGATGTCTTTGTTTTCTGCCATGACTGCTCCTCTTTACAGACGTACAGCGACCACATTCATTTCCGATTTTCGATTTCCGATTGCCGATGTTGCTTCGACACTCAACGTTGAGTTCCGAACCAACCGGCAATTGGCAATCGACAATCGGCAATGTCTGCCGGTCGCTGATGGACTTCTATTCAAGCCATCAGTGTTTGCCCTTCGCTAAACGAAGAGCGAGGAAACGCTGGTTTCCTCGTGGATCGACTTGATCGCTTTCGCCAGAAGCGGCGCGATACTAAGTACCTTGATCTTTTTCAACTCGCACGCGTGATCGCGCAGCGGAATCGTATTCGTAATAATGATTTGCTCGATTTCCGATTCATCGAGCATTTTCACTGCTTTACCCGATAAGACAGCGTGCGTAAAGCAAGCATGAATTCTTTCGGCCCCAGCATTCTTCAACGCGGCAGCTACTTTAGTCAAGGAGCCACCCGTGTCGCACATGTCATCGACAATCAAACAACTACGCCCGCGCACGTCGCCGACGACGTTCATAACCTCGGCAACATTGGCTTTTTCGCGTCTTTTGTCGCACAAAGCGAGTTCCGCATCCAGCCTTTTCGCGTACGCTCGAGCGCGTTCCGCACCACCGGTATCAGGAGCCACCACCGTCAGATTCGGCAGTGGATTGTCCTGGTAGTAGCCAATCATCACCGGCGCCGCATAAAGGTGGTCCACGGGAATATCAAAGAACCCTTGAATCTGCGCTGCGTGCAAATCGATCGTTAAGAGTCGATCGGCGCCGGCAACTGATATCAGATTCGCAACCAGGCGCGCCGAAATCGGGACGCGGGGCCGGTCCTTTTTATCGGAACGACCATAACCGTAGTACGGGATGACAGCAGTGATGCGTTCTGCTGATGAACGACGAAAAGCATCGAGCATTATCAGCAGTTCCATCAGGTGCGCGTCGGTCGGCGGGCAGGTGGGCTGCACTATGAACACGTCGCCGCCGCGCACGTTCTCGTCTATCTGAAAATTGAACTCGCCGTCCGAGAAGCGTTCAGTGAACGCGTGCCCCATATCGCAACCCAAGTGGCGCGCAATCTCCTCCGCCAGTTTCGGGTGTGCGTTTCCCGAAAAGACTTTGATGCCTCCGGTTGTGCTCATAAATAAAGAGAGTGCTGAGTACTGAGTCCTGAGTACTGAGCGACGTTAGTGTGACTCAGTACTCAGTACTCAGTACTTTTCATGTGGCTGGGGCGGGTGGATTCGAACCAACGAATGCCGGTTCCAAAGACCGGTGCCTTACCACTTGGCTACGCCCCAATTAGAAACAGAGTTTAAAGAGCATGCGAACGAATCAGCTGATCACTTAAGGCACGCGCGTATTCGTTCCGCGACACTGTAACACAAGGCAATATCCGCCATCCCGCCTCTAATTTGATTTTTTTTACGGCCTGTTGCTGTCTGCTTTCGTCGTCGAAAACTCCAAAGACGCTGGAGCCACTGCCGGACAACAATGCACAAGTCGCGCCGGCACCGAGCAGCGAATCTTTTGCCCGCTTAACCTCAGGATATATATCAAAGATCACCGGCTCAAAATCGTTGACAAAATCGCGCCGGCGCCACGGAGCCGAATCGTCAGAAAAAGCCGCGTTTTGCGAACTGGAAAGCATAATTTCAGCCTTATCTAGTGTCAAGTCATCCACTTGCAAAGCGGTATACGCGTGGTGCGTGGAAACACTTGCGTTCGGAGTGATCACGATAAGAGGAATGGTTGGTGGGTCGGCGAGTGTTTGGATATCTGTGCCGGTGCCGGTTGCCAGAGCGCATCCGCCGCCAAGGAAGAAAGGCACGTCCGACCCGAGACTGCTTGCAAGCTCGAGCAATTCAGCAACACTAATTTCGATTCCCCAGCAGTGCGTCAATGCCAACAACGTCACCGCGGCGTTCGACGATCCTCCACCGAGTCCAGCTTGTACCGGAATGTTCTTTTCTAATTGAATGTCTACTCCGTAACTGGGCGAATAGCGATCCCGCAACGCGTTAGCAGCACGCAGCACCAGATTCTGACCATCGACGGGCAGGCGTGGGTCATTGCAAATCAAGGAAACTTTATCATCGCTGCGAGTTTGAAACTCGAGCCGGTCATGCAGCGAGATTGTCTGCAGCGTTGTCCTGATTTCGTGAAAGTTATCCGGGCGCTTGCCGATAATGCGCAAACTCCAATTGATCTTGGCGAAGGAAGGAACGCTTAAGGATAGGCGCACTTGATGTTAGACGTCCGATAAGTTTTAGCTCGTCGACGTTATCTAACACCGCTTTTTTTGTCGAGCGGAATTTGACGTTTGCGGTCGGATAACTTTTGCTTGCGGGTATCAAACACACGATGGTCGCCAGCAGAAATAACCTGACAAGAATAAAGCAGTTTTGTCGGACGCTAACGCGTGATGAAAACCTGGGTGAGGTAAACACTGCCGTCGGCCGCGATGTAACTTCCAATCGCTGAGGCTTGGAAGCCTACGTACATAATATTGGCGCGGTGGCCCGGCGAAAGTAACCAGCGCTCGACTGCAAATCCACCCGGATCCTGAAAGCCTTTGTTGTAAGCGATGTTTTCGCCCAACACGCGGAAATGGGTGATACCGAGCGCTCGTCCGCGGTCCCGGGGCCGTAAACCTTCCGGCGTATCATGGTCAAAGTAGCCGCGATGGGCCATGTCCTCGGAATGCATCCTCGCCATACGACAGAGCACGCCATCCCATTCCAATGGTTGGAGACCATTCTTAACTCGCGCTTCGTTCGTCTTATCGAACGCTGTACGTTCAATGGTCGTCGCTTCATCAAATGATAACGGCGCTACAACCGAAGGGTTGTTAGGCAAAGAGGCAGATGACGGCTCAACGCGTCTCGGGCGCGTCATTGAGCCGATCACGGAACTCGATATCAGTCGTGCGACGGGTTGCGCCTGGCTTTGAGCAAAGGCAGAACTCTCGCCTAGAACAATTGCGATGAAGAGCGTCGCGAAGATGTAGGAGATGACACGAATCGAGCGGGGGAATCGAGTTTTCATGTTGGACCAGGTGTTCGACCGGAAGTCGAATTGAAGCGCCTTGAGGTAGGCTGTTGATAAAGGACCGAGCCGGGGCCGGCTGGTCAGAACACGTTCAGGTTAACAGACCGATAAACAGAGATCAACACTTTTCCAAGCAGAACTGGGTCCGAATTATGCGGATTTTGCTGAGGAATTCGCCGAATCTGAATCCGGGGCAAAACGCTTTACTGCATTTTCCCAGGAGCGGCGAATGGGATAGGCATAAAGCAACACCGCCGCCGCAACCACGGCGCCAACGTATGTGTAAAAGTCATTGGCAGTGAAGAGCGTGCCGCTAAAACCAACCAGCGCGATGACGCAGGCAATGAGTGCAACCTGAATCGTGGTGCGTTGTAACGTTGCGAGTAATCCCGTAATTCCTCGAAGCGCCGCAATGTCTTGCAATCGCATAGCCGAAAACTTCGTCCGGCGCAATGCAATTGAACTGAGGCCGAGCACAAGAATCATAATCCGAACGGCCATGTCGAGGGACGGATTAGTCTGAGGGGTGAGAAATCTTTTCGCGAGGTAAGCCACGGCGCACAACAGCGCGACAGCGATTAGCAAACTAACAACTAAACGCACCGTCGCCGCATGCCGGCGGACCAGCTCACCTCGTCCATTCGATTGTGTAGGAGCATCCATATCGCTCAACATAATCGGCTAGTTGATTCCGTTCGGCAAGCTCCCGCAAAAAGGCGTGTTGGTGCAGTTGAAGCCCCTGGTTCAGAGTTCGAGCTTTAGCTTGTATTTTGGCGGACAATCAGCTGAACTCTGAACTCCAGCCTCAAACTGCACTGGTATCGCAAAAAGAAAAGCCCGTCACCTCTTCCTCCGTAACGGGCCTATTCCGCAAATGAATATTAACTAAGGTTTGATTCCCGGCGGTGGTGTGGACGCAGGAGTAGCATTCGCCGGTGAAGTTGTTGCCGGCCGCGACTGATTGTTTGTAGGCGGTCGCGTATTGCGTTGGACTGGCGCCACAGGCGTAGTGTTCGCCGGCAGCGTGCCATTGTATTTGACAGCTTGATCGATCAAATCAGTGGCGCCTTCTTTTTTATCCTTGCTAATTAAAATGCCATCAGGATCAACGTCGATGTCAGCCCGTCCCGAAACTTGTTGCATCAGGTTGCCCATGAAGCCCTGTTTCTCGGCGGGCATGACATTGCGTCGCGACGGATCAGGCTCAGGAACAGGCGCCCCAATAATCGACAGTTGCTCTTTCGCTTTGTCCGCATATTCGCTGTTAGGAAAATTTCGCAGCAGGTCCTGGTAGTACTTTGCAGCCTCGTCCGGTTCTTCTTCCAATTGATAAGTCGTGGCGAGGCGGAACAAAACTTCATCTCGCAGCGAGAAATTCGGGTATTTGTCGACGATTTCTTTAAGTCGCGACTGCGCACCCTTGAGACCCGTACCGCGACCATTGTTATAACGAGCTTCATAGTAGAAACGCGCCACGCCAAGGTTGTGCATTCCCAAACTCTCTTGGGTCTGCCGCAAGTGATCTTCAACTACGGCGCGCAAGTTGGTCTGCGGGTATTGCTGCAAAAGGGACTTCAAACGTTGCTCAGCTTTGCGCGCATGCGTGATGTCGCGATCGGACAATCCCATCTGACGCATTTCCGCTTCTGCAACTTTTAACAACGCGTCGTCGGCGAGCGGGTCGGTGGGAAAGAAAGTCAGCCAATCCAGGTAAGCTTGCGATGCCTGTACGAGCGAGGCTGTGGTGCCTTCTAAATAAAAAGAATCGGCGATCGCCAATTTTGCGAGCGGCAAAAAGGGCGAATCGGGATAGGTGTTAATAATCGTGGAAAACAGTAGGCGGCCCGTTTCATGATTGCCTCGCCTGACTTCCTTCACGGCTTCTTCAAACAAAACGCGGTCGCGTCCCGGCGCAACGGTTCCGGTTAATTCTTCGTACTTGTCGTCTCCACCGCCACCGAAAAGACCGAGGAATTTTCCCTTCTTCTTTTTCTTGTCGGTGTTAGTCGAGACTGTTGCATTCGTCCGCGCGCCCGCAGTTGCTTGCAAACCGGCTTCGACCCTGGTGTTGATGTCTGTAACCGAACTCTCGAGACGATCAATAATTGAATGATCGTACTTATCGGATCGCTCCTGTTTTGCGCGAATATCGAGTACTTCGGTCAGAATCGACGCTACTTCCTTGTCGAGTCCGCGCAACCTTTCGCGCGGATCGTCTGCATTTTTCTTTTCCTTATCATTGCTGCTCGCCGGGATGGAAGAAATCGCACTGCTGAGGGAGCGCCGCATCGCCTCCAGCTTGGATCTCATGATTTCCAGACGCTGGTTAGTGGATAGATCTGAACTGGTTTGTGCGGCTAAACCGCCGGCAAAAGCTAAAACAAGAGCGCCACAAATAACTAACTGCAGCGGAAAACGAAAACGCATAAGTAAACCTCCGAAAGTCCGAAGTACAGACTCAATCTGTGTGATTTCAATCGCTACGATTTACAGACGTGGGTCTGTGCCAACTATAAATACTTCGCTACACCCATTGAACGGTGGCCTCGCGCAATTCGCGCACGGCAGCTTCTGGATTAGACGAACCAAAAATTGCAGAACCGGCGACGATGATCTCGGCCCCTGCTTCAACAACCGCGGCGATGTTGTTTGAGTCAACGCCGCCATCAATTTCAATGCGAGTTTTGAGCTTACGCTCAACAATCATTGTCTTTATTCGTCGCACTTTATCGATCGCGGTTGGAATAAAACTCTGGCCGCCGAAACCCGGATTAACCGACATGACGAGCACGTAATCTGCAAAAGGCAACGCCTCTTCAATACTGCCAACGGGCGTCGCGGGATTTAAGACGATCCCTGCTTGGGCCCCGGCGCTCTTGATAGCAGCCAGCGTTCGATGTACATGCGCATCCGCTTCGACGTGAATTGAAACCATCTTCGCGCCGGCCTCGACGAATTGCTGTGCATAGCGACCAGGTTCCGAGATCATTAAATGCGCATCTATCGGCAACCGGCTCTTGCGAGCGATCGACTTCACCACCGGCAGTCCAACTGTAATGTTGGGAACGAAGTGTCCGTCCATCACGTCAACATGAAGAATGGTTGCGCCGCCGCGTTCGACGGCTTCAATTTCCTCTCCCAGCCGCGAGAAATCCGCGGACAATATCGATGGAGCAATATCAACAGTAGTCATCGGGCGTTTTTGCTATGGCCGTGGCTTGGCCGTTGGCGAAGGCCTCGGAACCGGCGGACGGCTATTCACATTCGTCGCGCGATTCGCATTGTTGTTGATAATCAGCGCCGGCCGGTTTGTATTAGTTCCGATATTTGAATTCCCGCTGTTCGCGTTTCGATTGACAGCGCGATTGATATTCAGGTTCCGGTTTGCGTTCGCGTTCAAATTGTCGTTCGCGTTTTTGTTGACCGGCTTCCGCTTCGGTTTGTTTTCATTAGCGGAAGGCGACTCGTTGGCATTCGCGGCATTATTGTTCTCTTCCTGTTTTTCGGGAGTCACAGCTTCGGAAGCCTCGCCTTCCTTGGCGACGCGGCTGATATCCATCGCCACGGTTTGGCCCGACTTTACGACTTCGCCGGCGCGCGGAACCTGAAAAAGGACCGTGTCTGCTTTGAGCTGATTACTAGGCCGCGTCGCGCGCACGCGATAGTTCAGTCCCGCATCACCCAGGATGTGTTCTGCCTCAAAACGATCCTTGCCAACGACGTCGGGAACTTTTACTTCAGGACTGCGGAGAGAAAGGTAAACAGTTGTAGCAAGGCCAAAGAGAAACGTGATCGCGATGGCGATTACAATGCCCAGCCGTCGAAGTGCGGAGAGTGCTCCGGTGGCAGTATTCACTTACCTAGTCTCCACTCCATTACTACAGCGGGCTGACTCAAGCTGCGAAGTCTAACATCCACGGCTGTTTTGCCGCAAAGCGAAGTCCCGCCACGGGTAACCCAACTAATGCGCCAACCGAGCTGCTTTAGTTCACTCTCTCAAACGCCACCACGAAGAAGCCATCCGTGCCGTCATGCTGCGGCCAGGTGCGCAGCGTTCCGTCCATGAGCAGTGAATTCCTGCCGGACATTGGTCTAAGCGAAAAATTGATGTGGTTGTCAATGAACGTTCGCGCGACCGCTTCATTTTCATCCGGCTCTACGGAACAGGTGGAGTAGACCAGCCTACCTCCAGGTCGCACAACGCGCGAAGCGTTGCTCAAAAGTTGTCCCTGTCGCGCCGACAAGTCTTCGATGTCGTGGGCTGAGATGCGCCAGCGGATTTCAGGGTTGCGCCTCAAGGTACCTGTCCCAGAGCAGGGCGCGTCAACCAAAACGCGGTCAAATGATTGTTCTTTAAAGGGTAAAGCCTGCAACGCATCGAGCTGCAAGCATTGAATGTTCTCCAGGTTTTGGAGCGTCGCAGACCGCCTAAGGGCTTGCAAACGGCGCGCATAAACGTCACCAGCGATGACGGTCCCGCGACCCTGCATGCTGTCCGCAATCTGAGTGGTTTTACTGCCGGGCGCGGCGCACAAGTCCAATATGCGTTCGTCCGGACGAGCATCCAGAATTTCAGGGACGAGCTGCGAGGCCTCGTCTTGCAGATAAACCTCGCCGTGCGCAACCAAGTCGAAAAGAAGTTGGCGGTCTCCGGCAAAACGCCATGCATCGGTTGCGATTTGGGATTTCGTTATCAGTGCTCCCGCCGTTTTTAGTTTGGAGAGGACATCATTGTTTGCAGTTCGTCGCTTGACCACGCGGAAAGCGATTGGAGGACTTCCGTTGTTGGCGTGACACAAAGCTTCGGTTTCGGCAGCGCCAAACGCTTTGGTCCATCTGTCGACCAGCCAAAGCGGATGTGAGGCAGAAACAGAGAGGCGTTCGATCGGGTCATTAATGTTCGCGGCCGGATCG
>DATENN010000305.1:0-4453 GCA_035275045.1 Pyrinomonadaceae bacterium | reverse complement strand
TGATAATCGCTGCGTTCCGGCTCTTCCAACCAGCCGCTGGCGATCAATTTGTTTACAACGAGATTAGCTTTTGCCGCCACCGTGCTCTCGCCGGCAGTCTGCCCTTCTACGATCAAACCCGGATTGATCCGCAGAATGTCGCCAACGATCTCGAGCGCCTCTTGCCGCGCGATGCCACCGCCGCGCGTCGGCATCGACGACGCCATTGCATCAACACAATCGAGATAAAGAGCGGCGCTCTCGAAGCCTAATATCCGGAAGAAATCCGAACGGACTTCCTCAAATAGTTGAGTCGAAAGAGCCACGGACTACGTTAATGGAGTGAAAATTCCGCTGCGAGTCTAAATCACTCGCTTGGTCGGATGCGGCTGCGCCGCGGCGAGACTGTGCCCGCGCCGCTTTCGCACAGACTCGCGAGTTTGATGTCGTTCCTTGGAGTGTGATCATCTGCGCCGTCCTCGTGCTGCTCCCGAGCGTTCCGCGCCCATACTCCCAAGCGGAAGCTCGAACGCATCTCTGCGGGTGCGCAGATCATCACGAGAAGCTCATCGCTGCCGATGCCACTCGCATCGACCAACGGTTTACGGCTGCTGAATCGGCGCCGCGGCACTAATTCTGCGTGACGAGCTGCCATTCCTGCCATTTCTCCATGCCGGCAAAGATAGGCAGAGAGTCATCGACAACATCACTCTTGACGAGTCGGAACCGGTCCCCGAACAGCTTTGAAGTTTCTTCCTCTGCGAGCGGATACGGTGGTGGATCGGACTCATGCCCGAAAAGGAACATTCCGATTAGTCTGCCTTCGGGACGCAGCAACTCCGCAATTCTTGCGACGTATGCAGGCCACAGATTCGGAGGAAGCGAACAAAGAAACGTTCGCTCATAGATCAGATCGAAACTGGTTTCTCGGAATTTCGCTTTGAAGAAATCATCAAGGAGCACGCATTTCGCGAGAGGACCCAAGAGTGCACGTGCCTGCTCGACCGCAGCCGGTGAAAAATCGACGGCGATGACTTCAAATCCAGCATCGTGAAAGGCGCGGACCTCGTACCCGCGCCCACAGCCAGGAATCAGGACCGTGCCGCCCGGTCGTGTTCGCCGCAGGAACGCGCGCAGCGCTGCGGGAACACCGTGGAAATCCCAAGGCGTTGTTTCCGCAGCATAACGGCTGGTCCAAAAATCAGCGTCGGTGCTATCAATCATAAGCGACCGACTGAAACTATATCCGCGAGGCGAATTCGCACGTGTAACCGTGCGGCGATGCGGCTACGCCGCGGGGAGACTGTGTTCGCTGTCGCTCGGCACAGACTCCGAGTTTGCCTTTCGGAGGTGTGATCATCTGCGCCGTCCTCGCCGGCTCTCGCCTTCGCCTCCGCTCCGCGTTCGCTACGCTACGCTCCGGCTGCCGCTCTACTGCGGGTGCGCAGATCATCACATAACACGCTCATCGCCATGCCTCTCCGTGAAGGCGTGAATCGCTCCTCAACTATATGGCCTGCTGTCCACCGTAAAGGCATTACTCGCTATTCGATTCAGGCAGAACTAGCCGATAGAATCCTTGAATGAATACGACTACCGCTCAGGCAATTGCCGATTTGATCAATGATCATAATCACCTGACAATAAATTACTCCGCCAAAAAGGTGTTGGCCGCGGCTGAGAATTATCTCTGCCGACTCGATGATGAATCACGCCTTATCGGTGTTGTCGAGATTAAGAAGGTTCAATGGTATCAATGCGAAATTCTTCACTTGTCGGTCCGCGCAGATGCCGAGGGCAGAGGGATAGGTTCTTGGCTCCTTTGTGAGGCCGAAACGCGAGTCGTCGCACTCGGCCGACGTGTCGCGCAGTGCACGATCCGCGTGGGCAATAAAGAAAGCGAAGGGCTCTTTAGAAAATTTGACTACTTGCCGACGGTAACATTCCTCAACCAAGAAAGTGGCAATCAAGTTACAGTTTACCAGAAAGCTTTAGTGACCTAGTGAAACCCCCAGGTCTATCTGTGCGCAACCTCAGCGCGGGAATTGGACTAACTTTGTAACAGTGGCACGAAGCACTTACACTTTTGGAGGCCGAGCGTTTACCTCGCGTGACAAGGTCCGGCTTTGGATGGCGGAAATACGCGCTGCTTATTCTGCCGGCGAGACGATTATCAATCCGATTCACATACAAGCGGTCACTGACTTACTTCAGTGTCACGTTGATCGTGAGCAAAAGATCGGCGGCGGCATTAAGCGGCTGTTCGTCGACTATGCGCCAGATCATCCCTCGCTTTGTTTCTGGGTCGAGCGAATTGACGGCATTGCCACAGACTTTGGCGTGCCGTCGTGTTTGCAAGGGATCGGCGTCTTGAATCGTCACTCGTTTCGGCAACTCGTTCGACCTATCATTGAGGAGTTCAAAGAACAACGCACAACAACGTCTGCGACATTTGTTTCTGATTATTCAGGAAGAACGTTTCCAACGAATGAAGCACACGTTGATCATGAGGTTCCCTTCGATGAAATCCTCGCGCACTTTGCCACCGCCGAAGGCTTTTCAATAGAAACGAAGCTGCTAACGATGAGCTGTGATGCGTGCAGCGTTCCGGTCTGGATTGATTCAACACTTCCCGCCCGTTTTCTGGCGCATCACGCGAAATACCCGCTCCGCCTGGTTCATAAACGCGAGAACCTAAGCGACATCAAGGTGAAGAAAGGCGGGAAGAAATTAGCCCACAATAGCTCGGCTCGTTGCGCCTCACCACCGCTTCGACAGAAGGTCTGACTTGTGCTATAAAACGGGTGATGTTCAGCAAGATCACGGTTGCCCTTGCGGTAGGGCTGGCGCTTTTGACGGCGACAGTTCGCTTGCCTGCTGCGGCGCCGTGTTTTGTGACGAATACGCCCAGCGAGAAGGCGTGCGAGCCCGGCTGTTGCGCAAACAAAACTTGTTGTGCGACATCGCACGAACGGACGGGGCCACCGGTTCAACCGCTGGGCAAATCGGGTTCTGATCAACAGAACATCGCGACCATTGCTCCGGCCGTAGCCATCCCGCTGCCGCGTCAACTCCCAAAAGCACCGTCTGTTTTTCGCAGCGCAGATTTCGCCGCGCATTCGCCGCCGCGACTCGCGCTTTTCTGCACGTTTCTCATCTGATCCAAGGACGCTGACACCCGAGGTGTGCCCATTGTCCGAGCCGGAGTCCGCGCCGGACTGGCATAGGCACAGACACTTCGTGTTTCAACCGCAGTCTTGGATCAATGAAAACAACTTATCTTTTATATCTTACTTTAATTCTACTTCTGACCGTCTCGCCGGCAAGCGCCGGTGATGGGGAGTCTGTCGTTCGCAACGGCCGGCTTTTGCTAGACCAGGTCACCACGGTTGTCGTGGCAAGCAATCCCGCGCTCAAAGCAGCGGAGAAAAAGTGGCAGGCGATGAAGGCGCGCGTGCCCCAAGCCGCCGCTTGGGAAGACCTGCGCGCACAAGGCATGTCCCGCGTTCAGCGATATGTCTCGATCCCGCCAAACGCGTTCATGGATCAGACTTTCGCGTTTCAGCAGGAAGTTCCGATCACCGGAAAGAATCTCAGTCGTGCGCGCGCAGCGACGGCGGAGGCGGGCGCCGCGTTTGAAGATCTGCGGCGGACCCAGCTCGATGTGATCTCACGCACGCGCATCGCGTTCTACCGGCTCGCCAACGAATACGCGCAACTCGAAGTGAATCGGCGCAACGTCGAGCTTCTCAACCAATTCGCAAAGATCAGCCGCGACCGATACGAAGTGGGCAACGCGGCGCAGGCGGACGTGCTCACAGCCGAGACGGACACCGCCAAGCTGAGCGAAACCGAAGCAGACATTCTGCGGCGCATTTCCGATGCGCAGACCGCTTTGAACGTCCTAATGAATCGGCCGCCGCAATCGCCGCTTGCAGAGCCCGCGCCGATTGCGTTCGAACCAATTCGTTTTTCGCTGCCGCAGCTTCAGGCAATGGCGCTGGCCGCGCGCCCCGAAGTGCAGCGCGCGCAAAGTCGCGTCGAAGCGGAGAAGTCCCGCGTCCAGTTGGCAAATCGTCAATGGGTGCCCGATCCGACCGTCAACGTTCAGGCACAACGATACAACCAAGCGAACGAAGCGGTGAGCGAGCTGGACGTCGGCGTCTCGATTCCCCTGCCGTTCTTCAACGCGCGAAAATATTCCGGGGCTACGACCGAGGCACAGCGCAATCTGGAAAGTGCGCAGCACGAACAGGAGAGCACGCGCACCGAGACGCTTGGATTGGTGCGCGACCAGCTAACGAAGATCACGACGGCGGCGCATCATTACGAGCTATATCGCGACAAGATCGTTCCGCTCGCGCGGCAGGCGGTGCAGTCGAATCGCGCCGCTTACGAAACAAGCGGTGCAAATTTCCTCGCGCTAATCACAGCGCAACGGGTTCTGCAGGACGCGGAATCCACCGCGCTGAAT
>DATENN010000304.1:0-8882 GCA_035275045.1 Pyrinomonadaceae bacterium | reverse complement strand
CGGCAGATTTTTCTCGATCCAAACGCCGAGATTCTGCTCGATGCGATTCGCCGGATCGCTCAACCCGACCCGGCACAGTTTACCGGCCTTCTGCGAATCGCATGCAACGATCTCGCAGATTCAGACGCTGCTGAGTCGTTTTCGTGGGAGGATCTACGCGCTTGCCTAACGAATCTCGAATCCGGCGTCCGCGAGCTAAAGGCGATGAGCAAGAGTGTCGAGCGGCTCACGCGCAAACAGCTCGGCGCGGCCACGCTCGAGCTGAGCGTGACGATCGTGTACGGGGACTTTAGCAGTGAAATTGCCAATAAGTGCTACCGGGAACTAGTTCGGGCGCAGTTGCCCGAAAAATTGGTCCAAGCGCGGCGCGGGCTTGATCACCTGAGTACGCGTGAAAGCGTGCTCAATCGGCTTCAAAAGGGATTGATGCATCACCGGCCTGAAATCAGCGCGGGTGACGCGATGACGGAAGTCATTCGAACCTTCGAAGCCGTCGAGGCAAATCTGCACAGCATCGAACCACTGACCGAGCGCGTTGATTCGCGCGCGGCTGAGTTCGCTCGCCGTTCACGTGCGCGAATACACTATCTCTCTGCGGTTGGTTCTTCACGCGCGCGGCAAGTGCAGGAAGTGTTCCGGGTAATCAGCGAGCGCTTCAGCGGCATGCGACTGGTGTTAGCTGAAGATGATTTGGGGTTGCCGCTACTTCGCGTCGGCGAAGCGGGGATAATCAGCGGCGAATCACTTCGTCGGCCGCCTGCGGAACGCACCTTATCTGAAATCGACTCGATCGAAGACGATGTGTCCGACGACGAACGTGAACGTTGCGTCGAGCAGATGGCGAATAACATCGCGTTTTCCGTTACGGTTGACCGCGCGCATCACTTTCTGGATGAGATCGGGTGTCAGCCAGGCGCGACGATCTCATCGGCCGACCTGCCGCTGAAAGGTACATCTGATGAGATTGAAGATATCGTTTCGTTGCTTCTGTATGCAGATACGAAGTCTGCTCGTTACAAGGTGACGGTGGCGGAGGAGGACTTGAATAAGGCGGATCTCAAAGGCGGCTATCAGATCAATCGATTCGAAGTAACTCGCGATGGATAACGACCCACACGCACTTCCGGTGGAACCGCCGCTGCTTGTCGGACTGGATCAGCGCGATCGCGTACGCTTGCGCGAAACGTTGCTCCGATTGCTGCATCACACGGCAATCATCCGTGACGATCCGGGTTGCGTGGAAATCTACGATTGGGCGAATCTTCATCGCGCGTGGGTTCGCGAAGTCGCTGCCTTGATCGGTTACGACGTAGTGTTCGAAGAGCCATTTCGGCTGATCCTGTGTGTGCCTCAAGAGGAGGGCATCATCCGGCGATTTACGATTGAGGAATCGTGCATCGCGATGGTGCTTTGGCACGACTACGACACCGCACTGCGCGAGGGCGCGACGCGCGTCTGTGTCACGGTGAAGAATCTTAACGACTCATTCGCGGCGAAGCTGAAAGGCGTGAAGCTGCCAACGCGCGCGGGAATGAAAGCCTCGCTTCAGTTATTTCACCGCCACCGGCTTATCCGCCTGAGTGCATCTGAAGATTTCGCGGATTCAACGATCGAAATCCTGCACACGCTACGTCTGGTGATGCCGTTCCAACAGCTCGATGAATGGCAGAGACAAGCGCAATCATATGTGAAGACGGCGCCGCAGGCCGCCAACGGCGCGGTCTCAGAAGAAGAGGAAGGCGATGAACCAGCCTGACCGTCGAATCAATCTTGCCGGTGTCCATGCGGTCAACTGGTACGGCTACACCCACGATCATATTCCGATAGTGGGCAATCTCCTTCTCGCGGGTGTGATGGGATCGGGAAAGTCGATCCTCATGGATTTGATCCAGCACGTCTTAGTGGGACATCAAAAATCGCGCTACAACGTTTCGGCGACCGGCGCGAGTTCCGGTCGGACACTGAAAGGCTACTGCCTTGGTGATTTGAAGAATGAAGTTGGTGGTATCACCCAGTTCATGCGGCCGCGCGGAGCTATCACGCTAATCGCGCTGGAGTTTGCATGGCCGGGTAGCACACGGCGCGAAACGTGGGGTTTTAGAATCGTCTTTGAGAACGCAACGCAGCCACGCCCTTCGCGAAATGATCCGTTTTTCGTGCGGGCCGCACTCACTAAGGACGAGCTGATAAGCGGCGATCCTCCGCGACCGTTAACCGATGCCGAATTCAAAGAGCTCGTCGCGACTCGTGACGGACGAATTTTCGACACGATCGAGGATTACCGCCGCGACATGGCGAACCACGTCCATCTAAACTTCGATCGCGACACCTTGGATTACCTGCTCCCGTCCGCGATGTCGTTCACATTCTTGGAAGGCGGCTTCAACCGCTTTTGCCGGCAATACATCCTGCCGAATGAGCCACTGAAAACGGACGATGTGCGCGAGAGCTACCTTGCGTTCAAAAAGCTCGAAGCCGATCTGCGCGAAATCCGCGACAAGGTAACGCGACTTGAGCAAATCTGCGGCGCGTTCGGGGAGTGGACCGGGGCTTCTGCCGATCTCGTTTGCTTTGACCTGCTTCAGTATGAGTTTGCATGGAAGGCAGCGAGCGATTCCGAGACGGATAATGCTCAGCGGATCGCGCGCATGGAGAAGGATTCCAAGGAGGCGGCGCAACAGCTCGCGACGGCGCGTACAGAGAAGGAGACGAAAGACGCGGACCGCACACGCTTGCTGGCGCTGTTCAACGCGACGGAAGACGGCGCCGCGTTTCTTTTATTGAAAGACGACAACAAGAGCCTTGTCGCAGAAATCGAACGACTGAAAGCAATCGGCACAACAGTCCGAGAGGCGCTGCAAATGCGAGTGCGACAAACACAGCTTTGGTTGCAGGAAATCAATCGCGCCGGATTTCAAGTCGACAGAAAAGTATCTGCCGCGGCTGAACACGCGTGTGCCAGTCTTGCTCAAGCTGAGTCGCACCAAATAAAAGATCGGACGCGCGTGCTTGCAGGCGCGATCAAGTCGGCGCGCGAAGCATTCGAAACAGCGACGCGTGAACATCGCAACCGTTATGCGGCAAATCTGGCGGAGATGAGAAAGCTGCGGGCAGCGATCGAAGCGCTGCGCTCCGGCGTGCTCGTCGAAAATTCTACTTTGCTCGCGAAGTTGAACCGCGAATTACCGAAACGAAATGGGCAACCGGCGGCGCGGGCATTGCGGCAGCTTTGCGAAGTGAATGACGAGCACTGGCGACCGGCCTTGGAAGTTGCTTTCGGGCAGAAATTCGCCGTCGTCGTAGATGACGCGGATTACAATGACGCGAACAGAATATTCCATGAGCTCAAGGAGAACGTCTTTCCTGAGTCCCTCGTGATTCCTTCGCGCGCTCGCAAGCTGCCGGGTCCACGAAAACCCGGTTCACTCGCGGAGAAATTGGATGCTTCGCATGAGCTTGCGCGACGCATCATTGATCATCTTTTAGGCGACCTCCTCTGCGTGAATTCGCGCGATGAATTAGCCGCGAAAGAGAAAGCGATCTTGCCGGATGGCTATATGGTGCGTGGCGCGTTTAACGTCCGGCTACGGCACTACGATTATCGTCCCTGCATCGGCGAAGGCGGTCTTGAGCGGCAACGCGGTTTTCTTCAAGACAAGTTTGATGAATTCAAACGAGACAACGAGACAATGCAGCCCGCACTTGATCGGGTCGACGCACTGCTCACGCAATTTGACCAGCACCGGCTGAGCGCCGAGTCGTTGCACGACGATCTCGCGGAAGCAGCGCGTTTACCCGAACGCGAACAAAAGTTGAAGCGCAATATGGCCGAGCTTAATCGGGTGCGCGCCGCCGGATTTGAAGAGAAGGAGCAGGAGCTCGGTGCACTCGACATCCGATTGGCTGAATTGCAGAAGCAAATCGAGGATCTAATCGTCCGCGCAAAACTTGATCAGCTCGAACAAGCACGGGAGCGTCAAACGGAACTTGCGAAGACCACATCCTCGGCAAAGCAGGTATTCGATCGGAAAGTTACTGAGCATGGCGCGAAGATTGTCGTCGCTCGCAGAGACGAACTAGCGACTGGTTTGATCGAAGAATTTCCGAGCAACGAAGTTTGCGCTCGCGAATGCACGCGCCGGTACAACGATCAAAATCTTAAAGTCGCAACCCGGTGGGCTGAGCTGAAATCGTTTCGCCGCGAAATGGCAGATCGCTACGAAACGATGCGGGACGATCCGAGCTACGAGATCGAAGCACAAGACAATGTAAACTATGCGCAGCTTCTTGAGCGATTGCGCGTCAATGATCTCCAAGCCGTCCAGGCGAAGGCGGCGCGGGAGCGGATCAATTGGCAAAATCTTTTCCGAACGACGGTCGCAGTGAAGCTCAACACGGCTTTGGGACGTGCTGATGATTTGATCGCGCTGATGAACAGCCAGTTGCGGCGGCGAATTGGCAATTCGGAATATCAAATCAGCAAGGTGGAGAACCCGGACCGGGAATATCAGCAGTATCGACAATTGCTCGCTACATGCGCCGTGGCAGGTGAGAACGACCTGTTTGCCTCCTTGGAAGGCGTCGTTCGCGAGGATGTCGAGACGCTTTTCGAATCGATCGTTGAGCGTCCCGACAGCCGTGCCGCCTTGCAGTTTTTGGATTACCGCAACTATCATGATTACGATCTCAAGGTTCGCGATCTAACCGATCCAACTGCCGCGCCCGTAAGCATCGATCGGCAGGCAACGAAGATGAGTGGCGGTGAAAATCAGTCACCGTATTTTATCGCGATCCTCGCCTGCTATCTGCGTGCCTATAAGCGGCATCTCACCGGCCGCGTCGCTGGTCCGTCACTTTGTTTGATCCCGATCGACGAGGCGTTTTCGAAAATGTCGGGCGACGGTATTCGCCACAGCATCGATGCGCTAAAGGAACTCGATTTGCAGGGCTTTTTGTCGATGTCGAGCGGCAACATTCCTTACGCTATCGACGGCTGCGACCAAGTGCTGACTGTCTCGAAAAAGAAGACTCACCACCGCAATCAGGAAGGCGTGCGTAATATCGCGGTGAGTCTCACGCGCGAGGAGGCGCTACAGCGATATTGCACTCGGTAAAGCAACGCGTGTTCGTCGCGCTCGCGCAGGCATACGAGCGCAGTGTTGCGGGGCGCACTGGTGAAGCGTCGCGCTTCTGCCGAATACCATTTCGCGAGCTGACCAGCGCCGCTGACTGCGCTGATGGTGAGGCGCTTGAACTTGGCCGCGCTGTTCTCAGCGATCTTGCCAATACCGGTATTGTTCGATTGCGGCATCCTCGTCGCGATCAAACTACGATTCTTGCGGTCGAAATTGATCCGTCTCGCGAGAACGAATTGTTTGAGATCGTAGAGCGCGAATCTCCAAGCGGAAGGCGCGAACAGCTCGCCGCGATTTTCGTCGCCGCGGAAAACTGGGCAGCGCCGGCGCGCTGGCAAACAAACTGGCGTTCGATGTGCAGCCGCTATGCGCAAGCGGCACAGACTGGACGCGCGTTAGCTCCTTTCTCGCGAATCGCTCCCGATTATACGGCCGAGCTTTTGCGGGTCAGCTTTGAGTTGCTGAATTGGAAGCGCGAATCGCTCGTGCGGTTTGCAAGCTGCCAGCTCTTCGGAGATTCGAAGCAGCTCGAACAATGCCGCTCAGCACTGGAGACGATCTTGTCGATCGCGAGCCAAGGGGAAATTAACGATCTGGCGCAACTTGGAATTCTGGAGAATCCCCGCTCGTGCGTTATTGCTGGTCCGATAGTTCTGCACTTCCAGGATAGCAGTGTCGATCTGCAGGCACTGCGTGGACCGATCACGTTATCGATGACCGATCTGCGGAACTGTGTTCGTATTGAGACGCCCGCGAAACGGTTCTGCACGATTGAGAATCCGACGACGTTTCATGAACTATCAAAGGTTCAATCCGACACGCTTTTCGCGTTCTCCGACGGTTACGCGAAGCCTGCGCTTCGCGAGTTGATCGCAAGGCTGAATCCGGCTCTTGGTCTTTTCCATTTTGGAGACTCAGATCCTGCGGGCTTTGATATTCTCCGTCATCTTCGCGCTGAAACTGCGCGCAAGATCGACAGCGTTCATATGGAGTTTCGCCCGTCGAGCAGGGCGGAGCCATTGTCGCCAGGTGATCTCGTGCTCGCACAGCGGCTACTCGTAGCGACAGAACTCAGTGAAGGGGAGAAATCAGTCGTGCGCCAAATGTTGGACAGTGGCGACAAAGGCGATTTTGAGCAGGAACGACTTGGAGTTCCACGCTTCGAGCACTGGCCATTCTACTAACATGGCAACTCAGTTCCCGATCCTTACCGACAAGAAGCGATTTCCGCTCTTGTGTTCAGTCTCTGAAGCTTGCAATCACGCGCTGATGACATGCGACGATCTCCGCTTCTTTGCCCCGGAAGATGCTTCAGCCGCAAATTTCGCGACGCGAATGCCGGGAACAGATTGGCATTTGTACGGCGACACGCGATGGCCGCCTTCATCCGCTTGGGTCGAGTTTCCGCTGACCCATCATGCATTTCTGGATCACGGCGGCGTGCTTGTCCTGTGCAAGAAGATTCCGACGAAAGCGGCGGAGCCGTTCGACTGGATCGCAGCAAATCATCCGCTGGGCAACATGCTTCCAGCCATGCAATCCGAATCGATGGTGCGCACCATCACCGGCATGTTGCGATCACAAGCTCAGTCGAATGAACCAATTCCCGGACCCGACAATCAGCGTCCTCGCTTTGTCCAAAGCTACTGCATCTACCATCAGTCAGCTGACGAAGAGGAGGTTCGCTTTGTAGCTATATATACCGACATTCTAAACCCAACCGGTATTGTAATCCCGCGGCACCGCATGGCCGAAGTTCGCGAGGAAGATTTGGGCTTGTGCCGATTCTCGCTGCACGCGCTGTTCCGCCTCAACGAACAACGCATCTCGGGTATGCGGTTTATCACTTGCTCCCAACTGCCTGAGTTCAGCCCAGTGGAGTTAAGCGGTGATGTGGTTCCACCGAAATGGGCAAGCTTCCATCCGTCACGCACACTACGGACGCGACCAGCCGTGCGAGCTCTGCCGTCGCCCTCCCTAACAAATGGGTTAATGAATATGCCGGATTACGAAGCAATCCTTAACGTCCGTCATCGTGAGGCAAATGCGCACATGCTGGCATTCGAGCGGCTGGCCCGCCCCCGCGACATGGCGCTGTTTAATGTCGACACCAATTCAACGATGGCGGCATTCATGCATCGGGCGCACGGCGGCGCGATCTATGTCATTCCGGACCGGCTGGTTGAAGAGTTTGATCACACCGACTGCGCGGAAGTAAGGGTTGGGGATATCAAACTGCCGTTCGCGAGTGTGTTTTTGAAATTCACTCCACCGACACCTATTTACCTTGAAGAGAATGCGCGGGTTGATGGCTGCTACGTTGGGAAACAGGGCGACGAGTTTCTCTTCACTCTTACCGCGCGCATCGATGGAGTTGACTACGAGACCTCGATGTCTCTGGCGTGCTTGGACCCGATCTTCGCTCTTCATGTTCCCACGTCTGATCCAGAGCTTACGATCAACGGAGCGGTTGAGCTCGGAATCGAAGCATTTCTTCGCGAGAACCAACCGCCGGTTGAGAACTTCAGCGGCAAGATAGAACGCCCTGACGGCACGATCGCACACGTCGAAGATATTCGGCAAAGAAGCCGGGAGCGAAGAATTGAACGGTTTCGCTCACAAGAGCCGGCGTTCCGAGCATGTCTGAACATCATGGTAAATGCCGCGTGCTTCATAGCGTTTCGACCACATGATGTTAGCGACGCCTGGGAGGGAGCGCCGTCTGCAGAGTTGCTGGCTGCCGCGAACGCTACAGGCGATTCCCGACGAAGCCGCGACAAGAAGTTGGGCGCTCAGCGCAAATTGGAGAGCGGCGATTTCACACAAGTAAAAATCTGCGGCCAGAATTTATTCGGGCGGGCCGCTGAATCCAATGGCGATATGAAAGACGGCAAATCGCCGCGCGCTCATTGGCGCCGTGGTCACTGGCGGCGACAACGCCACGGTACTGGACTAAGTCTTGTCGTTCTCCGATGGATACGACCGACAATCGTGATGAAGGATCATGGACCGCTCGTTGAAGCTCGGATTTACGAAGTGAAGCCTTAGAGGCAGGCTTGCTTTCGCAGCTCAGCGACGGGAATCGCGTAGCACCATCTGATACACGCGACCCAAATCGGTTTTCGTCAGGCGCGTCAATGACGTGAACGGCCGCTTCATATTCAAACGATCAGAGAGCTCGGGATAGTAAGTCTCGTTTCTTTTTCCCATGCTGTTCATGGCCGCTTTGATCGCTCTAATCCGCGAGGTGCGCCACTCATCGGGAGCTTTCGTCTTGTATCCGCTTGTCTGAATTGCTTTCTGCTGCCGATACCATGCTTCGACAGCGTCCATGTCGGCGGAAAGCAGCGCCTCGCGTTTCGGTACCTTGAACCGCTTCAAGAGCCGTCCGCCCCATTCTCCGTAGGCCTCTTTTCGCGACTTGCCCAGCGTGCCTTCGGCTAGCTCTTTGATCCACCCGCCAATTTGATGCTCTTCCGCAGGGGTGATGCTGCCAGGACGCCGCTCGAGCACTGTTTTGATGACGGGCGGACGTTGATACTGATGAACCTCATTTCCATCGCCAGCTATCTGAATGTGTCCAGTTCCGCGGGCGCTTTGACGAACTGAGGCGTCGGCTGATTTTCGGCGCGCACGGCCTTTTCGTCCGGGTGGAAAGTCATTTAGCATGAGCGCGAGGTGGTTCGCGAAGTCATCGCGGAACCGGCTTCGTGATTGAAATGTCCAACACGATCTGTGGGTTCTGAG
>DATENN010000303.1:0-4253 GCA_035275045.1 Pyrinomonadaceae bacterium | reverse complement strand
AAGTCTGTGCCACTCGTTTGGCGCGATGTAACAAGTCTTGAGGATGACAAACAAATGACTCCTAAACATTTTCTTCTCGGCGCAGTTGTAATGGTTTTCTTCGCGACCGCCAGTTCAGTGCCGGCGCAGAATGTGAAGGACCGGGAACTGACGCCTGCATTCGACTTCGCCAAGATCCAGATGCCGGTGGCAATTACGTCGATCCGACTCAACGACAGACAGATTCAAGCCGGCGAAAAGATAAGCGCCGATGACGATTGGCTGCGCGGTCTCTCGTTTACCTTGCAAAATATTTCCGATAAGCCAATTGCATACGTCGCGATGGGCCTTCGTTTTCCGCAACCCAATGGTTTTGTCGTTTTCACGCTTAGCTACGGAGTAGATTTTTCTCGCGGCGAACCTCGGCGAGGCTCTTCCCCTCTTCCCATCCAGCCCGGCCAGACAATCGAACTCACTATGACTCCCCAGCGGTACGGTAATTTTCTCGACATTCTTTCCTTCGCGGGCGCTCCGCGCAGCTTTACCGAAGCGCCGTATTACGTTGAGCGGATAAGTTTCGAAGACGACCCGAACGTGATTTGGGAAGGCGGTTATCTGAAGCGCCGCGATGCTTCAACGATCGGCAAATTCGATATTATTGAACGCTACGTCCTCCGCAGTTAAAACGACGGCACACCGACATGGGCAACACTATCGGCACAATCAAATGAACAAATCATTCCAAATCGTTAGCGCGCTATGCTTGTGCCTGGTTTTCTTTGCACTCGCGTCATCGCAACCTGAAGAAGCGACGACCTGGGGCGAATCCATCGCCGGATTGCAAATGTCGCTGACGTCGACCGGCGATCGCGTTCAAGTTGCATTTAAAAATACTGGAGCTCATGACTTAACGCTGAACCTTGGCACGACATTGGGGAACTCAAGCGTGCAGTTGCCGGATCGGATCAAACTAAGTTTGACGACCGAGCAAGGCAAAACGCGCGTGTTTAAATTTTTCGATGGGCAATATCCTGGCGTTGCCGGTCGCGTGGATCCATACGTCGTACCGCTTCGTGCCGGCTCGACTTATACGCTTGAGCTGACGTTCGATCAGTTTTGGTGTACTGAAACCGGTGAATATGGCATTAAGTTGCCCGCCGGAGCCAGTCGATTAACCGCACGGTTTGATGGCTTAGTTGCAAACACCACGAATTCCGACATGACAGGCGTAAAGTTGATGAATTTCTGGCAGGGCACAGTGGAATCAAACACGTTGCGCCTCCAACGTTAATTAAGATGCCGACAAATTTCGAGCGACGAATTCGCTCCAGTTCACAGCTGGTCGAAGGTGCATTGCTTTGGCTTCTTCTCAGGACGCCACCGCAGGAACTTAGTCCCGTGGCGAAAGCGGCCACCCGTGAAGTGATCGTATTGCACCTCAACCACGAGCTTAGTCTTTAACGGTTGCCAGTCACCCGAGCGTTCCGTGCTCCAGCGGCTTGGACCACCGGGCGCATTGCCGGTAAAGCCCGGTGGGCCAATCAACGGCTCGAGCTTCTTGGTCAATTCTTTTTTCTGCGCCTCGTTAAAACTCGAAGTGAATCCGCAGTGGTGAAGCAAACCTTCGTCGTCATACAAACCGAGCAAAAGCGATCCGACTACCTTCCCTTTGGAGGCATAGCGAAAACCGCCGACGACACAATCGGCGGTACGCATCTTCTTGACCTTTTGCATGCCGTCGCGCGTGCCTGACGCGTATGGCATGTCGGTGCGCTTGGCAATCACGCCGTCGAGTGTTAAACCTGCGGACGATAGCCACTTCTTCGCCGTCGCGTAGCTGTCGGTCTTCGGCGACAGTTCGATGCTCGGATGTTTTGGAAAATATTTTTGCGCAAACTTCTCGAGCGTCGGCCGGCGTTTCGTTAGCGGTTCATCGATTAGACTTTTGCCGGCGTCATCAACCAGCAAATCGAAAATGATGTACTGAGCCGGTGTTTCTTTCGCCAGTCGTTGAATGCGGCTGGCGGCGGGATGAATGCGCTGCAACAGATCGTCGAACGACAGGCCGCCCTTCACCGGAATCACCAGTTCCCCATCGAGCACAAATTGTTTCGCCTTTAGTTGGAGCAGCGCGGCAACGACTTCGGGAAAATAACGCGCCAGTGGCTGGCCTGACTTTGATTGCAGCTCGATGTCCTGGCCGTCGCGAAACGCGAGACAGCGAAAGCCGTCCCACTTCGGTTCGTACTCCCACTGCTCGCCCCTGGGAATGTCGTCAACAAGCTTCGCTTCCATCGGCGGAAACGGTGGTTTGATTGGTAAAGGCATTGCCGTAGTTTCCGTTTTCGGGTTTAAAGTTTCAAGCGGCGATGTCGGATTGTTAGTGTCAATTGTTAGTTGCGAATTTAACTTGGACCTGCAACATGTTTGTGCAAACGCGCCTCCAGGGCAAACTAAATAATGGCTTCGCGCGGTAAGAGCGAACGTGTATAGATCCCGATGCCATAGAACCGCGCTCTGTGAGGAGCGCAATGTTTGATCCCGCAGCATAGGTTTCGCTCCTACCGGAGCGAAGTTTTTATCGAGGTTTCGCTGACTATAAACATATCGCTCCGCTGGAGCGAAACCGGTTGCGCTTCACAGTTGAATCGACCCGTTGTTAAGTCACCAGTTGTTACGTTGTCAGTTGCGCGTTTTCAGTTGTTAGTTACAGTTGACAAGACTGAGTACTCAGTACTCAGTAGTCAGCACTCAGTACCCTGTACTCAGTACTCAGCACTCAGTACTCAGCACTCAGCACTCAGCACTCAGCACTGTCTAATTGAGGCATCCGTCTTGCTGTTTAGCGGTTGGAACTTTCATAAGCCCAATAAATGAATGTCGCGCGGGTGTAAACGAGACATCCTCCGCAGTCATTTGTACCGGATGACTACAACCGAAATCGAGCCAATTTATGAGCAAAACCATCGAAACCTTAGGAGAGCAAGAACCTTCGCAAACAGTTTCCGTGTGGATGGACACCGAATCTATTCCGCTCGAAACGCCGCTAGCTGAACGCGTAACCGCCGACGTTTGCATCGTGGGCGCCGGTATCGCGGGCATGACGACAGCTTACCTGCTCGCGCGCGAAGGCAAATCAGTCGTGGTGCTCGATGATGGACCAATCGGTGGTGGCATGACGGGACGGACCACCGCTCATCTTGTGAACGCGCTGGACGATCGCTACTTCGAAATCGAAAGGTTGCATGGCGAAGAAGGCGCGCGCATCGCTGCTCAAAGTCACACCGCGGCCATCAGCAAAGTCGAAGAGATTGTTAACGACGAAAAGATTGATTGCGAGTTTGAACGGCTCGATGGTTACCTGTTCGTGCCGCCAAACGAGTCGAAAAAGATTCTCGATGACGAGCTGTTGGCAATTCACAAAGCCGGACTGAAAGAGATCGAGAAGGTGGAGCGCGTGCCGTGGGACTCGTTCGACACCGGCGCGGCTTTACGCTTTCCAAATCAGGCGCAGTTCCATCCGCTGAAATATCTAAACGGCCTGGCTGAAGCGATTAAGCAAAAAGGCGGTCGCATCTACACCGAATCTCATGCGAAAGAGATCGAAGGCGGCAAGAAAGCTCGCATCGAAACGAATGGCGGCGGCGTAGTCACCGCCGACGCAGTTGTGATCGCGACGAACACGCCGGTCAACGATTTGATTGCGATGCATACGAAGCAGGCGCCTTATCAAACTTATGTGATTGGCGCGCGCGTGCCGTCCGGTTCAGTTCAGCGGGCGTTGTACTGGGATACGCCGGATCCTTACCACTACATCCGGGTGGAAACAATCGGCAAAGGCGCGAAAGCCCACGACGTTCTGATCATCGGTGGTGAAGATCACAAAACTGGACAGAAAGACGATGCCGGCAAACGCTTCGGCGCGCTCGAGCGCTGGGCGCGGCATCGCTTTCCTATGATCGAAGGCATTGAGTATCGCTGGTCCGGCGAAGTGATGGAGCCGATTGACGGCATGGCGTTCATCGGCCGCAATCCGATGGACGCGAACAACGTTTATATTGCGACGGGTGACTCGGGAAACGGCATGACCCATGGAACGATCGCGGGCATGCTTTTGACCGACTTGATCATGGGTCGGAACAACGAATGGGAAAAGCTTTACGAACCGTCGCGCATTACGTTGAAAGCGTTACCTGAGTTTGCGAAAGAAAATTTAAACGTGGCGGCGCAATACACTGACTTAGTTGTTGGCGCTGATGTGGATTCAGTCGACG
>DATENN010000302.1:0-3182 GCA_035275045.1 Pyrinomonadaceae bacterium | reverse complement strand
CCAGGAGCAACTCGCCGATCGCATGAAGGCCAGCGATGCTGAAGTAGATGCGTACATTGCGCAGCATCCGGAACTCGACACTAAACAGAATCGGTCAAAAGCTGAAGAAGTTCTTAAGCGCGCGCGCGCGGGCGAAGACTTTGCAAAGTTAGCGAAAGAATTCTCGACCGATCCGGGCAGCAAAGAAAAAGGCGGCGACCTCGGTTGGTTTAGTCATGGACAGATGGTGCCTGAATTTGAGCAGGCGGCTTTTGCTTTAAAGCCCGGCGAAATCAGTGATCTGGTGCAAACGAAGTTTGGTTATCACATCATCAAGCTCGAAGAACGAAAAACTGAAACGAAGGATGGAAAGCCTGAAGAGCAGGTGCATGCGCGGCACATCCTGATTGGTGAAAGCGCCCAGACAGATAATCCATTTGCGCCACCGCAAAGTGGACGCGACAAGGCCAAAGCAGCGGTTGAGCAGGAAAAACAGAAAAAGGTGCTTGATGAGATCGTCGCGCGCTCGCACGTGACCGTGGCTGAAAACTACTCGGTGAAAATGCCGGAGGCGCAGCCGCAGCCGCAACTGCCGCCGGGTCTTAGCGCACCGGGCCAGGGAGAGCCGCAACCTGTTGAACCAGCGCCGGCGCCGAAACCGGAACAACCGAAGAAAAAAGGCGCTGCGCAGTAAGAGGCACGGCGTTATCGATCATGCAGTTCGGTGAATTCCGCTTTGAAGTCGTGCCTGATACAGAATTTCGCCTTGACGGTGGAGCGATGTTCGGCGTTGTGCCGCGGGCACTGTGGTCCAGGGTCTGCCCGCCCGACGATCAAAATCGTATTCGCATGAACATGAATTGTGCGTTCGTGGAAGGCGGCGGCGAACGCATTCTGATTGAAACTGGTATCGGCCAGAAGTGGTCACCCAAACACGAGCAGATGTACGGCATCTCGCGCGCGCGGCCGCTTACCGAATCGCTGCAAGCTATTGCCAGGACCGAACCTGAAGACATAACCATCGTAATCAATACGCATTTGCATTTTGATCACGCCGGCGGCAATACGAGGGTGAACGGCAGCGGCAAGGTGGAACCAACTTTTCCGAACGCGCGTTACCTCGTTTCAAAAGCGGAATTGGACCACGCGCAGCACCCAACTGAACGCGATCGCGCCAGTTACTTTGCTGATAACTGGCAACCACTGCTGGACAGCGGTCAACTGGAAGCGCGGGACAGCGATTACGAAGTTATTCCCGGTTTGAAAATGGAAACCCACGCGGGTCATAACCGCACGATGCAATGCTGGCGCCTGCAAAGCGGTGGCAAGACGATGTTCGGATTCGCTGATCTTGTTCCCATGCGCGCCCATGTCTCGTACCCGTGGATTATGGGTTACGACCTTTTCCCGGTGGAAACATTGGAAGCAAAGAAAAAGTTGCTGCCGCAAGCGGCGCGCGAAGGTTGGGCGTGCTTGTTCTATCACGATCCGGATCAGCCTTTGTGTCGTCTGGTGGAAGAGAACGGAAAACTGCTGCCGATACAAATCGAAGAGTTCGCATAATATGAATTATCGATCACTCATAATTGCTTTGGTCCTGTTTTGCTTTGCTGCGTCCGGAGTTCTCGCTCAGAAGCGCGGGCCTTCGACGCCGGAGGAGCGCAAGCGCGCGGTTGAGCTGACCACCGCCCTTGAAAATGATCCGCTCAATAAGAAGGCTGAAGATTGGCGCCGCGAGCTGCTGGTTTGGTTGATCGAAGTCCCCGATATCAGCGTTACAATTTGCACGGGTATGCTCGGCGACTATTCGAAGATAAAGGGTGATCACGCCGGAACCGTCACCACGCAGTTAAGCTTTGGCGGGGCCAGATTCATAATTGAGCATCCGGATCAGGCAAACGATGAATATCAGGTTTACCTCGCCGGCGTTGAGAGTTCGCTGCGCGCCTATCAAAACATCAAGAAGGCCAAGCCAAAGGTCCGTTTTGAACCGCTGGAACAATTGCTGATCAAGCAGCAACAGGGACAATTGGCGGACTTCATTAAGACCACGATGGTTGACTGCAAATAATCACGCCCCAAAAATTTATGGCCACAGTGAACATCGGGATCATCGGCGGCAGCGGTCTGTACAACATGGCCGAGTTGCTGGACATTGAAGAAGTCGAGCTGGACACTCCGTTCGGCAAACCGTCGGATGCGTTTATTGTCGGCACGCTTGATAAACAACGCGTCGCTTTTCTTCCCCGGCATGGCGTGGGCCATCGCTTCACCCCCACTGAAGTACCTTATCGCGCCAACATCTATGCCATGAAGATGCTCGGAGTTGAAAGAATTCTTTCGGCTTCAGCCGTCGGATCGTTGCAAGAGCAGTACGCGCCGCTCGATATGGTCATCCCGGATCAATTTTTCGATCGGACGCGCGCACGCGCAATAGAATCAACTTTTTTTGGCGAGGGAATCGTTGCCCACGTGGCGTTCGCTCATCCGGTGTGTAATGAACTCGGGGATGTGCTCGAGGCCGCCTGCGGCGCGACCGATGTTAAAGCGCATCGCGGCGGTACTTATTTGTGCATGGAAGGCCCCGCGTTTTCAACGAAAGCTGAGTCGGAAGTTTATCGTTCGTGGGGCATGGACGTAATTGGCATGACGAATTTGCAGGAGGCGCAACTCGCCCGCGAAGCTGAGATTTGTTATGCGACGCTGGCGCTGGTGACGGACTACGACTGTTGGCACCCGGGGCACGATGATGTAACGATCGACATTGTCGTCGATTATTTGAATAAGAACGTTCGCAATGCGCAGCTGATCATTAAGGACGCAGTGAGTCGGTTGGCGACTTCCGAAAAGAGTTGCAAATGCGGATCGGCGTTGAAAAATGCGATTTTCACCGCACCGCACCTGTGGCCGGCGGCAACGCGGCAGAAACTTGACGCGATCGTAAAAAAATATGCGCTCGAGTAATTTGGCGGGTGCTCTGGCCCACCATTCCGTGCATCTTAGGACGAGTTCCGAGTCGTCGAGAGGTTTGTTATGAATAAAGTTTTATTGAGCAGTGTAATTCTTGTGGCAAGTTGCGTTTTGTCATTCGCGCATGGCCTGCCTGGTTCCTACGGTCTGTCGGCTAATGCGTCGCAGGGCGCGGTGAAGACTGGCCCGGAAGCGTCGACGCTACGCGATGACGATCTTGAAAAGGATTCATT
>DATENN010000301.1:0-3235 GCA_035275045.1 Pyrinomonadaceae bacterium | reverse complement strand
CGCCAACCAGCGCTTATCCTCCTTCACACGCGTGATCGCCTCGGCCAGAAGGTGCTCTGCTTGCAACACCTCATTGCGTGAGATCAGCCCTTGATAATACAGTTCGCGCCGCTGCTCATACTCCTCCGCCGATCGTTGCCGCGCGATTTCGTGTAGCGCTAATAGCTTTTCGGCTCCTTCCCGCGTTTCTCGCATTTTCTGAACGACCTCGTTACGGGCGCGCGTCAGCTCGGATTCGCTCGAGTTGCGGCGCGGAGTCCCGGAGGCACTGCGTGAACCCTCACCGGCCAGTCCTGCGGGTGAGTGCAACAGCAAAAACAGAACAAAAAGGAGTTTTTTCCGTTTCAGCAAAACCGCTGCCTCAGTGTTTCGTCGTGTGCGAGTCTAGGTAGTAAGCGGTTGTCGGTCAAGCCCTCCGCTTCTCTCTACACGCGCACAAAGCGTCAGCTTGCGTACGGCCAACCTGCGGGAATGTCAGCGTGCGATGTTCGCGATCCAGTTGCAAGAAAATGTCGCGGAGGCGCGATCAGTTCGGCGTTATGCTGAAGAAAATATCGCGCCGAAAAATTTCAACGGCAGATCAAAACTTCCCGAATTGCGAAGCTGAAGGGTCCCAACCGGCGGAACTAGCCGCGTGTATCGGCGTCAGCCGCGCGTGACCCGAGTCGACGGCCGACCGACGTGGATGTGAGGCCCGGTGGAAGTCCCAGGAACCGCGCCTCGGAACGCGATAAACGGGATGCCCATTTTGCGCAGTTCTTGAATGAGCGCTTTACCTTCCGTGCTGTCTGGGTGGACGGCAACATCCATCGCGTCGTGGTGATCGAAACCCAAGCGATTGTGAGTCGCGGATTGCCCCAAAGCCGTCACGGGCAATTGGCGCCCAAAACTCTGGGCAAAATATTTTTCAATTCGCGGTGCTTCCTTGAGCGACCATTTAAAACTGCCGTTAAATCGAGTCGCGTCCGTGCTTTCACTGAAACCGTTGGCCGGCAATACCGGCAATCGCGCCACCTTTTCGCCGAAAACCGCTTCCGTGATCGCGATGTCGGTTTCGAGCACGGCATCGCGCATGGCATAAACCTGATTGAGTGCAGCGACGAATGCCTGCTCGGCTTCTTTGACTTCCTGTTGTGAGATTTGTCCGTCGTGATGAAGCTTGCGCTTGGTGATGACTTCCGCGCGCAACCTGCTTTGGTTCCGTTCGTACTCGACCAGCAAAGCGCGGTCGGCCTGGAGACTCGCGCGCATTTTTGTAATCCCATCGGAGCCGTCCGTCGCGCGCGAAGCAGCGCTGAAAGGCGACGACCTGGTTTGAAAACCGACAGCTTTCAGGCCTACCAATCCTATGCCCACGAGGGGCAGAAGAATCGCAGCTGCTTGAAAGCTTCGTGATTTTGCCAGGGCCGAAAACATGAGCCCCAAAGTTTAAGGGCTTACCGGGAAGGCGTCAACCGCAAGCACTCGGCTGCGGTATCGGTTCTTTTCGCGATGGCAAAGCGCGACAAACCGGCTTAGACGGAAGCAAGCAGGCCCCGCTGAATCAAATCCTGAGCGATTTTGACTTTGTAGTTATTGTCTTTGAGCGGTTTGGCGCCTTCCAGCGCGATCTCACCGGCTTGGCGCGCGCTGGCTTCATCCAGCTTTTTGCCGCGTAAGAACTCTTCTGCCTTGGCCGCGCGCCAAGGAATCGGCGCGACGCCGCCCATGACGACGTGCGCGTTGCTCACCACACCCGCGCTGCTTTCGACGACGGTAGCAACGGCGACGATGGCGTGGTCCCAAGCGAGCCGTTCACGCACTTTGTGGTAGAAACCTTTGCTCCCGGACTTGGGTGCGGGCACAATGATTTCCGTCACGATCTCACCAGCAGTAAGAATATTTTCACGCTTGTAATCCACGGAGGGTAGAAGAAAGAATTTCTCCAGAGGAATCGTTTTCTCTCCTGCCGGCCCGGCAATCTTGATTTGCGCGCCGAGCGCTACGAGGGCGGGCGCGGTGTCGGAAGGGTGGACAATATAGCTCGGCCCTGCACCCAAGATCGCATGAAAGCGGCTATCGCCCGTCACCGTGTAACACACCTGGCCGCCCTTGCGCAGACAGGTAAAATTCGCTGAACGGAAATACCAGCAAAACGGCCGTTGACAGAGATTGCCAGCGATTGTCCCGGCATTGCGAATCTGTGGCGACGCGGCCTCGCCCGCGGCACTTGACAAAATCAGCAATTTCTCTTGGATCGTTGGATGCATTTCAATGTCGGCGAGCTTGGTCAGCGCGCCGATGCGAAACGCGCCACGCTCCTCCTTAATATAGTCGAGGCCGGGAATCGTTTTGAGATTGATCAGATAATCCGGCTCGACGACGTGATCTTTCATCAACTGCAAATATTCGCTGCCCCCGCCGACGACCGCCGCAGTTTTTTTCTGCTGCTGAAACTTTTGCAGCAGATTAACCGCTTCCTTGACGCTTTTGACATCGATATTTTCGAAGCTCTTCATGGGGCGGCTCCTTAAACCTGGACGGCGCGGACGATTTTGTCCGGCGTCATTGGCAACTCTTTAAACCGTTTGCCGGTCGCATTGAAAATCGCATTGGCAATCGTCGCCACTGCCGCGGTAATCGGGGGCTCACCGACGACTTTGCCGCCAAACACACCGTATGGATCATAGTTTTCGACAAAGATGACCTCGACCTCAGGCGCTTCCAAGTGGGTCGGCACCTTAGCGTCGCGATAGTTGGGATTGATCGGTGTCGCTGTGACTTTGTCGATGATCAGCTCTTCCGAAAACGCCATGCCGATGCCTTGCACAACCCCACCTTTGATCTGGCTTTCTGCGGTCAAGCGATTGAGTATCGTGCCGCTATCATGTGCCGCGACGTACCGGGTGATCTGCACGTGGCCCGTCCACGTATCCACTTCGACTTCAGCAAAGTGAGCCGAGAAGCACTTTCCATCCATCTCTTTGGGAAAATTGGGGTTGGTCGTCGCGCGGCCAATCAGTTCACCCGCTTGCGCCACGACCTGTGACAGCGCGCGTTTTTGCGTAGGGTCGTTCTTGACGAACACCTCACCGTTGCGCAGATCGATCTCCTCGGCTTTAGTTTTGAGCTGGCTCGCAGCCAGGTTGAAGATCTGTTTACGCACATCTTCGGCTGCTGCCACGACAGCGGGGCCGGTAAATGCCGTAGTGCGACTGCCCGACTCGCCGACCGAATACGGCGTCACGTCCGTATC
>DATENN010000300.1:0-12856 GCA_035275045.1 Pyrinomonadaceae bacterium | reverse complement strand
ACCTCTGGCGGCGAATTCGGATCAAGGGCGGCAGTTGATCGAAGAAGCAGCCCGGCGCAAACGAGTGTTAATGGTGGATCACACCTTCGTTTACACCGGCGCTGTTAGAAAAATTCGCGAGTTGATCACCGCAAATGAGCTGGGAGACATCTATTATTACGATGCGGTGCGCGTTAATCTTGGACTCTTTCAGCACGACGTCAACGTGATTTGGGATCTCGCGATTCACGACCTCTCTATCATGGACTACGTTCTGCCGGTGAAAGCCACTTCAGTTTCCGCGACTGGAATCAGCCACGTGCCCGGCCAACCCGAAAACGTCGCTTACATCACGCTGTTTTTCGATAACCCGCAGATTGCGCACGTCCATGTTAACTGGCTAACGCCGGTCAAGGTGCGCCACACGCTGATTGGCGGCAGCGACAAAATGATTCTCTACGACGATCTTGAACCGAGCGAGAAGGTCAAGATTTACGACAAGGGCATCACCGTTTCACAAAGTCCGGAAGCAGTTTACGAAATGCTGGTCAGCTATCGCTCCGGTGACATGTGGGCGCCGCGCCTGGACGCGACCGAAGCCTTGCAAACCGAAGCGCTTCATTTCATCGACTGCATTGAGAACGGAACCCAACCGGAAACAAGTGGCGAAGCCGGCCTTCGTCTGCTGCAAATCGTTGAAGCGGCGGAAAAGTCTCTGCGCGCAAAGGGCCAGCTAGTGCAAATCAATTGAGCGGATCCACCCTATCCATCGTCCGCACTCTCTAATTCATGCGTATTTGGATCGACCTGGCAAACTCTCCGCACGTCCCGTTCTTTCGACCTCTTGCAGATGAGTTTGAATCGCGCGGTCACGTTGTAATGGTAACGGCGCGGCAGTTTGCTGAAACTATTCCGCTGGCGGAGGCCGCCGGCTTTGCTCTTGAAGTTGTCGGCGCGCATGGCGGCGCAAGACTCTCGGGAAAGGCCGGTAATTTGGTGGGCCGGGGACTGGCGCTGGCGCGGTGGGCGCGAGGCAAAAAACTAGATTTAGCAATCAGTCATAACTCTTACTCACAAATTCTTGCGGCCAAAGCGTTGGCGATCAAAAGTGTGACGCTGATGGACTATGAACATCAGCCGGCAAACCATCTCGCCTTTCGACTGGCATCGCGTGTCATCGTTCCGCGCGCATTTCCAGATGAAGCGCTGTCGCACTTTGGCGTGGCGCCCGCGAAAGTGCGACGGTATGACGGCATTAAAGAGGATGTGTACCTTTCGAGCTTTGTGGCGGACTCGCGATTTGCAGAACAGTTGCGACTGCTTGGAGTTGAGCATGAAGATATTTTGGTGGTAGTTCGCCCGCCGGCGACTGAGGCGCTTTACCATCGCTTTGAAAATGAGTTATTCGATCGTTTGCTCGAGCACTTGACGCAGAGCGCAAAAGTTGTGCTGCTGCCGCGAAACGATTGGCAACGGGATTACTATCGCGGCGGTAAAATAATCATTCCCGCCAGGACACTGGATGGAGCGAATTTGATTGCGCACAGTGACCTGGTAGTTAGCGCGGGTGGAACGATGAACCGCGAGGCGGCAGCGTTAGGGATTCCGGCCGCGTCTATCTACCTGGGCGAATGGGCTGCGATAGACCAGCAACTGATTGACGAGGGCCGCTTGATACGCATCGCAAACGACGACGACATTCGCGAACTCAAGGTTAAAAAAAAGGCGGCCGTGGCGTCGCGGGCAGGCTCGAACGCGTTAGAACAAGTGGCCAATCTGATACTTGAAGATTAAACTTTTGCCGAGATGATATCGATCGCGAAAACTTTGTGAGAGTAGAGCAGCTAAATCGGCGATGGGTTGAAAGCAGCGTAGTGCGCGCTTCTGGCCGCGCTCCGCAATGGCTGATCCCGCTGGTTAAGGTGTTGCTAACTTTTGCCGATGCTGCGATAGCCGCCGGCGCATTTGCCCTGGCTTTCGCCGTCCGAGAAAGCTCGCCAATTTTTGCAGTCGGATCGCCCACTTTTTCATGGAGCAGCAGGTTTGCGCCTTACGGTGCGCTGATGATTTTCGTCGTTGTTATTCGTTTGCTCGTCCTGCGTTATTACGATCTATATCGCCTGCGCGGCGAATTTTCTTTTCTCGACGATGGCATTCGCGTCTTTAAGGCTTCGGCCATCGGTTCGCTACTGATTGTAGCGGCGGCGTTTCTTTATCGCGGTGGTTTTCATTATCGGGCTTTTTCCTACGCTCGCGGCGTTTTCGTGCTCGACTTTGTGCTGGCTTTTGCCGCGTTCATGTTGGTCCGGCTAGTCATTCGCGGCACACAGACGTTTTTTCGCCAGCGCGGTATTAATTTGATTCCAACACTGGTCGTGGGCCGCGGGCCTGAAGCGGCTTATTGCATTAAAGAAATGCGCGAGCGCCCATCGCTGGGCTATCGCGTAATCGGTGTTGTTGAAAGCGCCGTCATATCGGACGAGCCCGCACAGAGTTACGAAGGCGTGCCGATCATTAGCAATCTAGCGGGACTGCCGGACGCGATTCGTGAATCGAGAGCAAACGAAGTAATCATTGCCGATCCGGCAGTCAATGGTGACGTGTTGTTTGACGTGATGATGCGATGTGGCCGCCGTCACGGTGTGGAATTTCGCATCGCACCGTCGTTGTTCAACTGCCTGCCGAGCAAAACCGAAGTGGACCAGATTGGCGCGCTGCCAATGATTCGGCTGTTCCGCGAGCCGCTGTCGGATTTTGCGCGCGGGGTCAAACGACTTTCGGATTTGCTAATCGCTTCGATAACGCTCGCGGTCTTATCGCCGCTCTGGTTGCTGATCGCTTTGCTGATTAAGCTGGATTCGAGAGGTCCAATTTTCTATGCCCAGGAACGCGTCGGCATGGATGGCCGCATTTTTGTGGTTTATAAGTTTCGCACCATGCGGTTGAACGCCGACAGCGAAATCCACCGTGAGTATCAACGCAAGTTCATCGCCGGCGACGTGAGTGCAAACATGGGCGATGATAATCGACCGGCGTATAAACTGCGGAACGATCCGCGTATTACGAGAGTTGGCGGGTGGCTGCGGCGTTTTAGTTTTGACGAAGTGCCACAACTGCTGAATGTTTTGCGTGGTGACATGAGCATCGTTGGACCACGTCCGCCAATTCCTTACGAAGTTGAGGCGTACGAGCTGCGTCATCGCAAGCGTCTCGACATGAAACCGGGATTGACTGGGCTGTGGCAAGTGTCGGGCAGAAACCGGTTGCCATTTGAAGAAATGGTAAAGCTGGACCTTTTTTATATCGAAAATTGGTCGCTGCTTTTCGATTTGAAAATCATATTGAGAACAGTCATCGTTATGTTGCGAGGTGACGGCTACTGACACACGCCGCGGCGAAAAACGAGCAAAAGAGCCGGGCAGCCACAATTCTGGACAGCGCTATCGTTGGCTGTCTTTTTTTGTTTGCGGCGGCCGCCCCCAATTCGATTGCCGCCACGCAGACGGCTTGGCTGTTGGGAATGGCATTATCGCTTTTACGGTTCGCGATCTATCCAAGGCCTCGTCTATTTCGCACTCCGGTCGATTACCTGCTGTTCGGCTTCTTCATACTTTCCGGTCTTTCGTCGGTACTGTCTTACGAACCGATGGTATCGATCGGTAAACTTCGTGCAGCCAGTCTTTTCACCATCGTTTATCTCGTGGCTCAAATGGCGCCGTCACGCCGCGTAATTCGCTGGCTTGCATTGACGCTCATCGCCGCTTGCATGGTCAACGTAATTTTCACGGGCGGCGAGCGGCTGCTCGGGCGGGGAGTCAAAGTTCAGGGAGTAAGCGTCAACGGACCACTCTATCGCGCGGGCATTCGCGATGGCGACACGCTGCTGACGGCAGACGACGTGAAACTGCACGATGCGCAGGAACTGGTGAACGAATTATCGAAGCCCGCCAAGAAGTTAGTAGTCATAAATACGTACCGAGTTGAATGGGTTTTCCCGGCCAAGATTCCCACCGGAAGTCTCGCCCCCGGCGACACGCCCTTGCAGCAATTGGGAATAGCGAGTTGGACCAACGGACGAGATTGGCGTGCAACCGGACTTTACGGAAACTTTGTTACCTACGGCGAAAGCCTGCAATTATTGTTGGCCCTGGCAGTGGGATTGTTTGTGGCATTGCCGTTAAAGAAGAGTCGCGCCGGAGTGCTGCTGTTGTTGGCTATCGCAGGGATGACGGGGGCGTTGTTGCTCACCGTCACGCGCGCTTCCTGGTTGGCTTTTGCAATCTCGACCGCGTTGATTCTGCTGCTTTCTGTGCAGCGCCGCACAGTTGTGTGGGCCGGCATGCTTGCGGTGCCCTTGATTTTAGCAGGGTTATTTGTGCTCCAGCAGAAGCGCAACGTTGGTTTTATCGATCAGCAGGATCGATCAACCAGTTGGCGCGAGACCGTCTGGCGCGAAGGAGTTCATTTGCTCATCAGCAAGCCGAGACATTTGTTCGTGGGTATCGGCATGGATTCGATCAAATCACATTGGCGCGAGTGGGGTATGTTCGATAAAGGCCGCTTGCCGTGGGGGCACATGCACTCGAACCCGCTACAAATTGCATTGGAACGCGGTATACCGGCGTTGCTGGTATGGTTGGCGTTGCTGTTTGTTTATGCGCGAACGATTTGGCGCACACTCAAGCAACAGGACAAATTGCATTGGATCGAGCATGGGATTTTGCTCGGTGCGCTGGGTGGCCTTACGGGGTTCTTGATCTCGGGCCTGGTTCACTACAACTGGGGCGATTCAGAAGTGATCATGATTTTTTATTTCACCATGGGACTGGTTTTGTCACTACATCGCAAAGTTTTTGCCTCCCTCGATTAATCCTTTACCGAAATCTCTTTTGAAAACAAAAACGGACGAAGTATTGAACTTCGTCCGCCAGTCGTCGGGGCTTGTTAGTAGCTAATTAGTCGCTGAGCATGATTCCGTCGCTGAGCATGATGCCGTCGCTGAGCATGATGCCGTCGCTCAGCATGATGCCATCGCTCAACACCGCTTTTCCGTTATGCATCACAGCGTCGCCTACCAGCACTCCATCGCTGAGCATGATGCCGTCACTCAACATGATGCCGTCGCTGAGCATGATGCCGTCGCTTAACATGATGCCGTTGCCGAAGATGATGCCGTCGCTGAGCATGATGCCATCGCTGAGCATGATGCCGTCGCTCAACATGATGCCGTCAGTTAGCACCGGGCTGTTCTTGAACAACACGCCGTCCGCATAAATCACGCGGCTGCTAAGCCGAATGGTTTCGCCGCCGATAGTGGTCGCACCGAAAGACTTTAGCGTTGCGTTGCCTCGAAGTACGTTGCCGCCCGCCGTCAGATGATCGGCGTTCGGTACTACCGTGCGCGCAAAATTCACCGCTGCTGCCGCATTCACCAGCCCGGCACCCTGCGAGAATAAAGACTGCGCTTTGCTGCCGGCGTTCGGTAACGTCTGCGCAGTCTTTATGAGTACCGCCTTTACGAGCGACGGGGTGAGAGACTTATTGGCTTGCAGCATCAGGGCGACCGTGCCCGCGATGACTGGAGCCGAGAAAGATGTTCCGGAGTAATTGAAATAAACGTTGTGCGTTGCCACGGACGAAACTGGTTCCACGACGCGAGCGGGATACTCAGTGGCCAACGTCGGGTTAACTTCCTGCGACATGGGGGCAACCACGCGGCGGCCCGGGGCAACGATGTCCGGCTTTGCCAGATGATCAAAGCGGGTTGGTCCCTTTGAAGAGAACGAAGCAACTGTGTCATCAGACCGGCGAATCGTGTCGTGACTGTCGGTGGCGCCGACGGTGATCACATAGGGGCTGTTGCCCGGGCTGCCTACCGCGCCGTACGCCAGTTGATAAATCGCCGAGCCATCGTTGTTGTAACCCGTGATGACGTCCGTGCGTCCAAGATTTCCAGCACTGCAAACAACCACGATGCCTGAGCGCACCGCCAACTCGACCGCTTTGCACAGCGGGTCGGTGTGAAAGGATTCGCGAACCGGCATGCTCAAGCTGAGGTTCGCAACACGGATGTTGTAGCGTTCGCGATTCTGAATAACCCAGTTAAGAGCTGCAAGCACGTTGCTGGTGCGACCGACGCCGTGTTCGTCAAGCACGCGAACGTCAATCAAGTTCGCGCCTGGAGCTACACCGGCGTAGTTCGCAGCGTAACCGCTGGAGGTTGCGCCACTCCCTGCGGCGACGCCGGCTACGCCGGTACCGTGGCCATCAGCATCGCCTCTTCGCGGACTGCCGCTGAAGTCGACCGATGCGATGACGCGAGAATTATTATTCGTTACAAAGTCTGGATGGTTTGCGCTGATGCCGCTATCCAAAATTGCAATGCCCACGCCCTTGCCATCGAAACCGGAGGAGTTGCCCTGTCCCGATTGGACCTGGGAAACGCCGGTGGTGTCATTCGTCAAATTCATCTGCGCGGTCACCGGGCGATCGGGTGCTACATAAAGCACGTCCGCGCGCGCGGCCAGCGTTGCAACCTGATTTAAAGGAACGTCCGCCACTATAGTGTTCAGTGCCGCGTAGCTTGCGCGCTTGTTGCCGCGAGCTTGGCTCAACGCCCCGTCGAGCGATGCGGTTGGCGCGCCTTTGGTTTGGATTAGCACGCGAACGCTGGCGGTCGAGCCATTGGTTTTTGAGAATTCCGGTGCGGTTTTCTTTTCGACGTGTGGTTGGCGATTTCCACCGCGCGGCGCCGCGCTGGCGGTCATGGCCGGAATCAGGCTAATTGTTATTAGGCTGGCGATGCTGAGATAAGCTGAGATTTTGCGCAACATTTGAGTAAGTCCTTTCAACGGTTAGTGCTCGCTGGCGGCTTACTCCTTTTCAACACCTGTGCCACTTCCTGGAACTTCTTTTTGGTACTTCCAAGTTAAGAAATAGTTAGACTTAGGTCGGATGGAAGGTTAGCGACTAGGTAACTTAAAGTAGGGCCCAAATCTGGATACGGGCTATCCAGAAAATTGCATCCCTCGCTGCAATGTGCGGCAATACGCCTAGATTTGTTTAGAAAAGCGCAGGATTTCGAAGATTGTCAGATTTGTCGCGACCCGACTATGAAGTGGTTACCAACTACTCAGTGCATACGAGGTATCCAGGCATTCGACTTTGCCTAAAAAGTCGTTTTTCGAGATGACTTCTTGGGCAAGCTGATTTTCGGGCCGGACTTTTTGGGCGGACTCAGGACTTTTTGGGCAAGCGGTTCCTTTGAGCGTTTTCAATGAGAAACACTTTGGGCCAAAAATGCAAAAACTGCGGAGTCCGGGACGGGTTTAACTTCAATGTCTCGGACTCCGTTTGGACCAAAGTAGTTCCGAAGCGGTTAGCAAATAAGGTTGTTTGCCTGGCGTGTTTTGATAGGTTCGCATCGCTTCGCGGCGTCGATTACAGGCGCAACGTGCGTGTTCTATACTTTGCTGGTCGCCAAGCAACTTTCACGTTTCGAGTTGCCTCAAGTGCTCGCGGCTACGAGCCTTAGCTGCAATTCGAAGCTGCGCGTTTTGCTTTGCACTCATTGCATAACTCGCCCGTAGTCGGTTTCTCAGTCTTAGAATCATAATCCGACGTAGGCCAGTTCGAACAATTCGAGCAGAAGTGCCACGTATCGTGGCCTTTTCGCTTTCTATATGTCGAAGCCATATTTTTCCTTTCTCGTCTCGCTGGGCTTTTCCTCCCAGTGGGTCCGTAGTTGTGGCTGTCCAGACGTGTAGCGTCGAGACAACTGTAGATTTGAATTGTTTAGGAAAAGTAAGGCGAGATTGAAAAGCGGCCTAGCCCTTGTGTGTTCCGTTCGGGTGTTAGACCGCTAGCGGTCCTGCCCTACTTCCACTCACACAATTCGGCGCGATTATATCAGCCACAGATTGGGCCACAAATGAAATCGTGTTTTATTTTTCTGGCCTGTAGGGGAGGACTTCTCGCGATAAAGTTTATAAAAACCCTATCGTTTTGCGTTGCACGGTGCAATACTCTGCTCTACTATGTGGTGCAGATGTGGTCATTTGAAAACGAACCGGGAGCGAAACCGAAGTCTCACTCCCGATAGCGCGCCACTTGATTTTATAGTCTCAGTGCGGCAAACACTGAGACTCATCGGTAGAGAACCCGAAGCTAGCTTTTAACTGTCGCCCCTTCAGGCGGGGACAGACCCGTTGATTGCCTACCTCTCAAGGGTGCGTTCTCACCCTACTACGGAAATTATTTAGTCGCAACAGCGATTTTCATCAACCATCCCAAGCTCGTATTAAAAGGATTCGTGAATCTTGAGTAGCTCAAAACTCAATTCACCTTGACCTGTTAATACCCCTCTGGCGCACCCTGGAACAACTATCTAAGATTCCTATTAGCCTGAGACCTCACTCACAGGCGGCAGTCGGGAAATAACTGTTTTCCGATGTGCCACAGTACCGTAGGCCCGCTCAGGGCAAATTTGAATCAAAGGATTTTCTCACCATGCCTACTAGGAAACCTCGCTCCCGCAAACTCGACCCACCCTCAACCTCCACTTCAGAAAATCTCAAAACCATTAACCAGGTTCTGCTTATAGCTATTGCGCTTTTGAAATTGCTGCACCTGCTTGGATTCTGAGTTCAGACAAAATAAGGGGCGTTACCGTCCTCACCCCGGCAACGCCCTGACTCACAAGTTTTTGGACTCGTATGCTCTCTTACGAAGCACAGCGAGTACATTCAGCACTTGCTCGATTACCGACAATTTATATCCGAAGCAAACAAACTGTTAAGGCTTGGCGCATGTCCCGCGTTCTCATAAAGATGCAAGACTTCGTGTGTCTGGTCCGCATACCTCATATAGTGGCTCATCAAAAAATTATGCTTGATCCTGTATGCGGATTGGTCTAGTCTACCCGCGCTAGGTTTTAGTTCCGTTTCTTGCGGGCGTCTGCGACGCGACGAGAAATCTGTCTCAGGAACGGAAGTTTTGCAGAACAAGTTCTTTGATTGATCCGCAGTGAGTTTGATCTAACTCTGGATGTCCCAGCGTGGCTTTGGCGTACCGATTCTTGTCTGCGTTAAGTCGATCATTGGCTCGCTGTGTAAAAGGGCACCACTTGAGGGCGAGAGCCCCAGTGTCTCTTTTGCACAGCGAGCCTTTTCAGTTTTAGGAAAGGAATTATTTATCGAAATATTAGGCCGGAAATGAAAAAAGGCCGGGTGGAGCCGGACTTTTCTCGAACCATAAATTGTTTGCCAACAATTTCGCTGCCACTTTTGAGGGCGGCAGGCGGTACGTGCATACTAATTACACCCGCCTAGAAGTGTCAAGAAAAAAGAGACCTTGAAATCATAAAAATCTGATTAGTGTTAGGCTGAACTCCAGTTCGGACACCCCCTGGTAATACATGCGATGAAAAGCTGTACGCTATCACTCGTGAAACGCAAAAGCGCCCAGAAGTGGGTTTGGCTTCTGTGATAAAAGAAAGCGAAAAGGTGGTGATGCTATGAGGAGGACAGAAGCCCCTACGTTCATGCTTACCGACGTAGAGGGCAGAAACAACGAAGCCCGTTCGAGTGTGAATCTTTGACCGGACACCCACTCGAACGGGCGTGGTAAGCCCCCCGCTGGGGTAGGCTAACGGTCTATACTTTGCCCTTAGCCGCCTTCTTTTTCAACCGCTGCCGGGGTTTGTTCCAGTACGGACTTTTGCATTTCGGACAGTAGCGCGGTTCTTCTTGACTGTCGGCATCACGAGGAACCCACTCATATTTGCATCGCCCGCACCGGAAGCCCCAAACAGTTATTTTGACCTTTGGCATGGAAGGAGTATAGCGCCAACTTATATTACTGGTAAGTAATATATGCCTTGACAGTTATATTATTCCAGAGTAATATAACTACTCGGAAACAAAGGCCCTAGCGGCAGGACTGGCCCGCATATAACGCCGCACAAGTAAACGAGAAGGATCAGTTTCAAACTCTCTTGCATGAACTGTGCAAGGGCATCGGTGGACCATCGCAGAAGATGGGACGCCCGCGGCTGTCGCTGGAAGATATGATTTTCAGCGCGACGTTCAAAGTTTACTCAACTGTTTCTGGCCGTCGCTTTATGAGCGATCTACGCGACGCGCACGGCAAGGGATACATCGCCAAGCTGCCTTGCTATAACTCGATCTTTAATTACTTTGAGGATGAGATGTTGACGCCATATCTCAAAATACTGATCGAGGAAAGTAGCTTGCCATTGCGAATGATTGAATCAGACTTCGCTGTGGATTCGTCTGGCTTTTCCGTTTCCCGTTTCGTGCAGTGGATGCACGCGAAGTACAGCGACCCGCACCTGATCGAAAAGAAAGACTGGGTTAAGGTGCACTTAATGTGCGGTGTCAAAACGAATGTCGTAACAGCCGTTGAGATCGGCGACCGACATTCAGGTGATAGCCCGTACTTCAAACCATTGGTCGATGCTACAGCAAGGAATTTCGTTATGCAGGAAGTCTCAGCCGACAAAGCCTATCTCTCAATCAATAATCTCAAGACTGTGTTAGACCACGCGGCCATGCCTTACATTCCGTTCAAGTCAAACAGCGGCATCGCAATCAAGAGCAAGAACCCGGTCTGGCGTCGTATGTTTGCCTACTATTCTTTCAATCAGGAATGGTTCATACAGCAATATCACAAGCGCAGCAATGTTGAATCCACGTTCTCAATGATCAAGGCGAAGTTTGGCGACAGTCTGCGGAGCCGGACTAAGACTGCTCAGGTCAACGAGGCACTCTGCAAGGTGCTCTGCCATAACCTTTGCTGTTTGATCCAGAGTATGTACGAGCTAAATGTGAAGCCGGATTTTTGGCAAACAGAGTAAAGCGACAGGCGGAAGGTGTGAGGCTGCTATTCTCGCTTCTTTGCTTTGATCAATACGAGTCGAAAATCTTCATCCGAAAGTTTTTCTAGCGCCAATAATCCCCCGCGCATAATGTCACGGTCTTCAATGTCCGCCCGCGACCTCTCCCCAAATCGTTTGTTTCTCCCCACAATAATTTCTTGGAAACGAAGGATTAGGTTTTCCAGTCTCTGCATCTCGGTAGGATTTAGCAGAGTTTGTTTCACGGGTCTCTTCGCTTTTGGGGCGGGCCTGCTGGCATCGGTTTTAGCGGGAGCGGCCTTCATTATTGACGAAAGTTATAATCCGTAATTCCCGTAATACGCAACTACCGAGCTGTTTTATATTAACGGTAATACATTACTGTTGTATTGAGATCTAATACAGATGTATAATGTATTACTAGTAATACAGGTATTACCGCGATTTTGGTGCGACAGCTAGTAATAGTATGGACCACAGGTCGGTAGCGGATTACGATGAAAGTAACTCTTATCGACTGTTGATTGGAGGGATCGCAGGGTGGTATAAAGGGCGTTCCCGGAGACCCAGTAAGCACGTTACCTAGTAGCCGGAATCAAGAGGGGCCAGCCTCTTAATCCGTAGTCACGTGCGTACAAGCGATTGCCGTTCTTGTCGGTCTTCCAAGCTCTAAATATCAGCCTGTATCCCTTGGGAACGACCAGCTTAGGTTTAGCTGTCGTGGCCTTCGCCTCCTTCTGAACGGGAACTGCTATCCGTCCCGCTGTCAAACGGAATGCAGACCGTTTGAGAAGGATTAAAGGCCCCGGGAACGCTTAGTTTCTATATACAACGGCATTCATTTAAGCGCAACCCCAATCTCGTGTTGTTTTAGCGTTTTGAACCATTGACATAAACTAAAGGCTGCGTGTAGTGTCTGCACGCTCACTACGATTTTGTCGGATTCATTCCCACGTAAGTTGAGGCCCCTCTCAATGGCCGAACCAGCTCCTCGCATAAATGCCTCTGCTCAAAAAAACTCCGATACTCTGTTCAATGCTCGTGAGGAACTTGATTTAACCAGAACCAGCGAGCTTGTCTTAGGTCTCTGCGGTCCGATTGGATCTGACATACATCCGGTAGCCAAGGCCCTTAGGGACTTACTTCGGCGAGACTTCGGGTACGAGTACTGCGAGATTATCAGGCTCAGCGAAATTATTAGAGAGCAATCTTCCACCGCATCTATTCCCGCAAAGGAATATGAAAAACTGAAGACCCTAATTCAATTAGGTGATGATCTCAGGGAAAAGCACGGAAACGGGATATTGGCTGAGATAGCAGTCGGCAAAATTGCCTACGCCCGCAGGCAGGCGGAACGGAACACCTCCAAACCTCTTCATCAGGCAAGAAGAGTTTGTCACATTATCGACTCGATAAAGAATCAAGAAGAGCTTGAGATCCTAAGGGCCGTCTATGGAGACATGTTCTATTTTGTGGGTGTCTTTTCTTCGTTGGAAGGGCGAGTTAAGAATTTGGAAAAGCGACCTATGGCTCCCAGTGAAATCTGGGAGTTAATCGACAGGGATTCTGGTGAGGAAGTTGATTACGGTCAAACGGTTCGGGACACGTTCCCTCAAGCAGACTTTTTCCTAAGAACAGAGTTTGATAACGATGCTGAAATCGAAACCCGTGTAGAAAGATTTTTGCATTTGATCTTGAATAGCCGTGTGCTTACTCCTTCCTTTGCCGAACAGGCAATGTACGCAGCGGCTTCTGCCGCTGGAAACTCTGCTTGTCTATCCCGGCAGGTCGGCGCTGCATTAACGGATGCCCTAGGCGAGATCATTTCCATCGGCTGGAATGACGTCCCTAAATTTGGCGGTGGACTATACGGTGCAGATCCAACGAATGATCCGACGGGCAGGAAAGATCAAAGGTGCTGGAACCGAGAGGGAGGTATCTGTTACAACGATCATTATAAGCGTTTAACTGCGGAGTTTTTGGTTACAGAGTTAATTGATG
>DATENN010000299.1:0-5256 GCA_035275045.1 Pyrinomonadaceae bacterium | reverse complement strand
GCGGATACAATGCGGAAAGAATTGATTGAGAACAAAAGACGGCCTTTGCGATCCTGCGAGTGCCTGCTTCAGGTTGTGCGAAACCGATCTCATCAGCACCGGGCTTTAGCCAGGTGGCCCGATCGACCTTCAGTCGCGGTCAACCTACAGCAACCCTCTTTCCTTAACCTGCAAATATTTTTCCAGCAGCGCCGGCGCTAACGCGGCCGCCGTTACATCGAGCGCAAGTCCTCCTTGTGATTCGACCAGACGCAGCGCCCCTTCGCGCAAGTGTATGATTTCCTCAGCGACTGATTGTGTAAAAAGATCTTTCACTGTTTCAGGTGCGGTGCTGACCACGGCCCGCAGGTCTCGATCAGCGATAGTCACAACCAAAGGCAGATGGCGCGGTCGCAACAGTTTCAGCGACATCAACAGCTCTTTCGATCCTTCTTCATCCACCAAATCCGTCAGCAAAACTATTAGCGAGCGCCGCTTGCTGTTTGCCGCGATGAATTCGAAAGCCCGCGAATACGAGGGCTCGATCATTTCCGGTTCGATCGCATACAGCGATTCAAGTGCTGCATCCATGTGCTCTCGACCGCGGTTGGGCGGCAGAAAACTCTTTATCTTGCGGCCAAAAACCAGCAGTCCGGCGTTGTCTCCCGCGCGTGCCGCTGCCGACATCAATGCGAGTGCTGCGTGAACTGCCGAATCAAGTTTTGTTTCCTGTTCAATACGCGCCGTCATTAACCGGCCGCCATCGATTGCGATCAGAATCGTTTGGTCGCGTTCGATTTGATATTGCCGCGTAGTCAACTTTCCGCGTCGCGCAGTCGCTGTCCATGAGATGTGGCGCAATTCATCGCCACGCACGTAATCCCGCAACGACTCAAACTCGCGACCTTCGCCGCGCCAGGAAGTCTTGCGGTGGGTAGCAACAAGCGACCGCGCACCCAGCGCTTTTAATTCCGCTTCCCGGGCGCGCCGCATGTTGGGGTAGACCTTTACGGATTCCGGTTGGCCGAGCTTGGTTTGCACCCACACCAGACTCCATCGCGATAGGTAGCGCACCGCGATATGTCCGAAATGAAATTGGCCGCGCCGCGAAGGCGTTAGCCCATAAACCAGCGCTGCAGACATTCGCGCCGCGACGCGGATCTTTGCTTCGCGCAGACCTGAAATCTTCATCTGCGGCGGATATTCGTCTTTGATAACCAGGGTTATCGGATGAATGCGCGCATTGCGAATGTTGATATTGACGCTGGTCTCTGCGCCGACCGCAAAGCGGCCATTGAATTCGCGCGTTACCAGAACGTCGTTTGGAAAGGGACTGCGGCGGGAATCAATTAGCGCGAAGAGCAACAGCAGAGCGTCGTATGAAACGGCGAGCCACCTTAGCCACGGACGTCCCCACGAAAACGACAAGATGATCAGGCCGAGCGCGATTAGAAGATAAAAGAGTTTGCTGAAGGTGAAGCGCATAATACAGAACTCAATTCAGAGGTCAGAGGTCAGAGGTCAGAGATCAGACATTTGTGATTAGAGTCAGGCTCACGGGTTGCGGGCTAGATCACAAGTACTTCTGACATCTGACATCCGACATCTGCTCTCACCTTGGCACTTCAACGCTCTTCAAAATGTCAGTGATCACTGCATCAGGTGTTGCGCCGTCAAGTTCTGCTTCCGCGCGCATCGTCAAACGATGGCGCAGAACCGGGCGCGCGATATCGCGTACATCGTCCGGCGTAGCGAAGTCTCGTCCGCGAATCGCCGCGAGTGCTTTGGAGCACAGCAACAATGCCACAGACGCGCGCGGGCTGGCGCCGTAATGAATGAAAGGATGCGCGCGCGTGCGACGCACCAGATCAACGGAGTAATGCTGAACGCCCGGCTCCATTCGCGTCGCCGCTACCTCGTGCCGGCATCTCGCAATCGCATCCGCATCAGCCAGCGGTTCAATATTTACGTCTGCAAGCCGCCGCGAATTGAACCCCGCATCCCAATTCGCAACTACCTGCCGCTCCTGATCTTCTTCGGGATAATCAAGCAGGATTTTAAGCATGAAACGATCGAGTTGTGCTTCGGGCAGCGGATATGTCCCTTCGTACTCAATCGGATTTTCAGTCGCTAACACTGTAAAGATCGGCGAGAGGCGATGACCTTCTCCATCGATCGTCACTTGTCGCTCCTCCATCGCTTCGAGCAACGCCGCCTGCGTTTTTGGTGGCGTGCGATTTATTTCATCGGCCAGCAGGATGTCTGTGAAGATTGGACCAGGCCGCAAATTAAAAGACGAGGTGGCAACATTGAAAACATTCGTGCCGGTGATATCTGAAGGCATCAGGTCTGGCGTGAACTGAATGCGGCCGAAATTCGCATTAATGATGCGCGAGAGAGTTTTGACAGTCAGGGTTTTGGCGGTGCCAGGCACGCCTTCAATCAGCGCATGACCTTCGGCTAATAACGCCACCAGGATCTGCTCGATCGGTTCGTCCTGCCCCACAATGATCTTTGCGAGTTCGCGGCGTATGTGTTCGACGATAGAGGAGACGTAATCAATCATGGTATTGGGTCTTTGGCTTTTGGACTTTGGTCTTTGGATTATCCGGTCTTGAGATTATTCGGCTTTTGAAACTCCGAGTTAGCGTTGTTTTGAGAATTAAAGATCAAAGACCAAAGTCCAAAGACCGTGTTTGTTCAGATATTCTGCGCCGACTGTTTAATCTCTCTTGACCGCATGCGCAAGCCGAGCGCGCTTTCAACCTCTCTCAGCCGCTTCACCAGTTGAAGCGATTGCTTCTCGCTAATCGGCGCGCCGTTGATAGCTTCTTCTGACTGTTTCATCAACGTCTCGAGGCGATGCGCGTCAAGCGAAGATCTCGACGCGACCCGATTCGCGATTTCCGTGCGCGAAGTGTTGTAGTCAACGCCTGCATATCGCGCCAACACCCGGCGAGTGCGCGCGTACACATTTTCAATTGCCAAATCAAATGCCTTTGCGCGTTGCTGTAGCTCGGCCATGGAGGCAACAAACTCGAGGCTGGAGCGGCGATCAACATGGGGCAACGGCAATGGTCGCGCAAAGCGCCGGCCGCGTGTCCACAGCATTAACAAAATCAGCAACGCCAATTGTCCGGCGAGCGCCAAAATCGGCGTGCCGGCAAAGTAATTGATAAACGCATTGTGCGTCGCCGCACGTCCCTGGTGAAATTCGTCGAATGCTATTAGGCCACCGCGACTGTTGACGAGGTTGATTGCAAGTTGCAGGTTGTCGCCGAGATTGATCCCGGTGTTTGCAACCATGAACGGATCGCTCAATACAGCTATCCGTCCCTGGCCGTAGGGATAATCTACCAGCAAATTCTTATCACCAGTCACCAGATGGACCACCGGTGCTGCCGGCGCAGTCTCGCCAAGCACGGGTTCGTCTTTAGCTGATTTGTTATTAGCCGGAAAAAATTTAATTGCAGAGTAATAACGCGAGGGCAAAACAGATTTGACGTTTTGTGTAAAAGTAGTCGGCTGCACCGGGGTCGACGGCTTTACATCCTGTGTCATTTGCTTTTGATCGGCAGGATCGGTATCCAATGTCGGATAGTCGATGAACTCCGTGGTCACCGTCCAATCGCCCGCTTGCGGCAACAAAAATTGTTCCGGGCGCCGATCGATCAGAACCAGGTTACCGCCCTGCTTGACCCATAACAACAGGCTCTTTGCTTCTTCTTCCTCAATCGAAACGACGGGACGGCCGATGATGACAAATGTTTTGACGTCCGCACCCGCCGCTGCCAGCAACTTTTCGGGCGGTTCACGCCAGCGTGTCACCTTGTATCCCGACTCGTTCAGAAAATCGTAAAACGCTCGCGTTCCAGTCGCGCGCGCATTGTACGACGAGCGGTTCGGCGCGAGCTCGGAATCTTCGTTGTCAGATTCTTGGACATAAGCGAAGGCATTGATCGCGATGAGAATCCCAATCGCGAGTACGAACACAAGAATGATACCCAGCCGTTGTTTCATCCGTTAGGTCAGTGCCTGTTTGTAAGTGGCTCGAAAACTCTGCCAATCAGATTCGGTAGCACGAGCGAAGCCATACCAATGTTGTTCGAAACTGTCCGTTAACTGTTTCATGCTCGGATAAAGCCGCTCAAGCCGGCGGACCGCGCGCAAATAGTCGTAGTTCGTTTTGTGTTGTTCGAGACTGATAACTTTCCGTTCGCCCAGTTCCACTAACAGCGCGATGTAGCCTTTCCGTATTGCAGCGCGGAGATCGCCAGCGCGCGCGAGCGATTCTGCTTCTGCGAGCAGATCGGTCGCCGACTGGTCCGGTTGCAGTTCTTCGCCAAGCACGATGCGTGGTCCTTCTTTGACTTTGCGTTTGTGTCCACGACTTTTTAGCAAGCGGGGCAGGAATAGCCGCGCAACAAAAATAAGCACTACCAGCGCGAGCACGATCACGAAAATCTGAGCGATTGAGCTGAAGACGGAACTGGTTCGCGGAGCCAGCGGCTTCGGTTTTGGAATGAAACTCTCGAGCCACTTTAGAAGTCGTTGCAGCACACGAGTAATCGCACTTTCTTCTTTAACTTTGCGCGCATATTCGGGCCGCTGCAAAATTTCGCCCAATTTTCGGCTGTTTTGTTCTTTGTCTTGCGCAGCAATGTCCGCCGATTGAATCTCGTTTACGCGCTCAGCGATGGCATGAAGCCGGTCAATCATCTGGCTGCGCAAGTCTGCACGTTCGGATGCCGAGGCTGTTTTGTATTTTTCAAGGCCTGTCTGCAACCAGGAGTTGTCAGCGGTGATTTGTTGTTCAGAGAACTCAATCGCCTCTTTGGCGGGTATCAGTTGTTGGACGGAAGCTATCGTTTGCGCGGATCGGGTTTCAAATTCAGGGGTCGTTTCATTTTCGTCGGCAATTTGGCCAAGGCTGTCGAGCGCGTTTATGGCTTGAGTCAGGTGCTTATGATAATCGCTAACCGACGTAGCACGCGCTGCGGCGCTGATAATCAAGACGATCAGCACTGGCAGTATCGTCTTCATAAAAGCGCGGCCTGATTCTAATATTGAGCGTTTGTAGTTCACGGGCCCAAACCCAGCGTTCCTTTTGCAAATGCCGGCATTGCCACCGGCGGCGTCGCGATCGCCGGCGCCCACGGCGAAAGTGAAACGTCATGCCCGATGAGCGCGATCGCCTTAGCCAGCGCGAACACCACCATCAGGCTCGCGATCATGCGCGCACCAGGTTGACGCGCTTCAATAGCGCTACTGAGACGA
>DATENN010000298.1:0-14654 GCA_035275045.1 Pyrinomonadaceae bacterium | reverse complement strand
TCTCCATCTGCTCGTCCGGAACCGCCGCTTTCTTTACGACCGAACGAACGCGTTGAGTTGACCGTTTTCCCGCCATCGCGTTGGACACCATCACTTCGTTATTCACAAGTATAGATTTGCAGGCCACCTGAAAGAAGCAGTCACAAATGTCGTCCGCCTCAGGGTGAACCATCTCACACGTACGACAACTTGCTTAATTGATAAACGACTAATAGGAAAGGCTTTTCATGCGCTCTGCGGGTGGGAAGTGGCGCTTTTTGCGTGGCTTTCGCGGCTATTTTTTGATGATTCTTTCCGCGATGCGGAGGCCGGGCGCATCGCCGGGTGCGACCTTATCGATGTCAGGTTGTTCGGGACTGATTCGAATGCAAGCGGCAAAATGCTTTGGTTTGATCTCCACCAGCGGCGGAACGACTTCTTTGCACGCTTCGATGCGATAGGGGCAGCGTGTATGAAAGCGGCATCCGGCGGGTGGATTTATCGGCGAAGGGACGTCGCCTTCCAAAACAATTCGGCGGCGGTTCGCTTCAACTACGGGATCGGGAACAGGCACGGCTGAAATCAGTGCCTTGGTATATGGCATCAACGGATCGGCATAAATTGCTTTCGCTCCGGCCAGCTCGACCAATTTCCCGAGATACATAACAGCTACCCGATCTGATACGTGACGAATGGCGCGCAAGTCGTGTGAGATAAAGAGGTAGGTCAGGTTTTTCTGACGTTGCAATCGCTCAAGCAGGTTCATGATCTGCGCCTGGATCGAAACGTCGAGGGCCGAGATCGGTTCGTCGGCGACAATGAAATCCGGATCCACTGCAAGGGCGCGCGCGATGCCAATACGCTGTCGTTGGCCACCGGAGAATTCGTGCGGGTAGCGTTTCGTAAAACGCCGGCTGAGGCCGACGGTTTCCAATAAGCTCTGAACCTGTTCCTCCGCTGCCCTGCCCTTGGCGATATGAAAAGTCTCGAGCGGTTCCCCCACAATTTGGCCCACCGTCATGCGAGGATTGAGTGAAGCGTAAGGATCCTGAAAAATGATCTGGAGATGGCGGCGATGCTTGCGCAATTCACGGTTCGACAGATGGGCCAGATCGCTGTTGCGATAAAGCACCTGACCCGAAGTTGGTTCGGTCAGCCTCAGAATCGCGCGGCCGAGTGTGGATTTTCCGCAGCCGGATTCGCCGACCAGCCCGAGCGTCTCGCCGGGTAAAATATCGAGCGTCACACCATCGACAGCTTTAACGCTTTTCCCACCCGCCACCGGAAAATGGACTTTCAGATCGCGAATGGCAATTAACGGCTCGCGCTCCGAAACGTTAACCGGCGGCGGGTTCACTTGGTTCAAGTGTGACTGCTGCGTGCTCATAGTTGCGCGGCCGCTGCCGTGCGTGACTCCTCATAAACTTCGTGCGCAAAATGACACAGGGAACAGTGATCGTCGGTGAGCTGCACAAACGGTGGAAACTCGCGCGTGCAAATCTCTTCAGCACGGTCACATCGCGGCGCAAACGGGCAACCCACGGGCAAATGGGCCACGTCGGGTGGCAGCCCCGGAATTTGATAGAGCTCGCCTTGCTCAGCAGCAGGATCGGGCACCGATTGCAAGAGTCCTTTCGTGTAAGGATTGCCGGGCATCGCGAATAATTCTTTGGTTGGGGCCTGCTCAAAGATCTTGCCCGCATACATCACAATCAGGTGATCGGTCATGCCGGCAACAATCCCAAGGTCATGCGTTATTAGAATTACGCTGGTGCCCGTCACTTCTTTTAGCTTCTTAATCAGCTCCAGTATTTGCGCCTGAATAGTTACATCAAGCGCTGTGGTTGGCTCGTCTGCGATTAATAGTTGCGGTTCACACGAGAGCGCCATCGCGATCATGACGCGTTGTCGCATGCCGCCGGAAAACTCGTGGGGATAGTTGTCGACGCGCACACGCGCATCCGGAATGCCGACCAGCTCGAGCATTTTGATTGCGTGCTCATAGGCTTGTTGTCGCGAGTGGCCCAGATGAAGCCGCGTCATCTCCATCAATTGTTGCGAAACTCGCATGAACGGGTTCAGCGACGTCATTGGATCCTGAAAGATCATTGCAATACGCCGCCCACGAATGTGACGCACCTCTTCAGAACTCAGCTTCAGCAAATCCCGGCCATCAAAAATAACTTCGCCCGAGACGATTTCGCCGGGCGGCGAAGGAACCAGCCTGATTATCGAAAGGTTTGTGACAGACTTACCTGAACCCGATTCACCAACAATGCCCAACGTCTCGCCACGCTTGAGGCGAAACGTGATACCGTCGACAGCCTTAACAAGCCCGTCTTCGGTATTGAAGTACGTCCGCAGGTCGGTAACTTCGAGCAGGTTTCCGTTGCTGTTCATAAACTGTCTTAGTAGCACAGGCTTCAGCCTGTGTTTTGTGTTCCATACCCCACAGACTGAAGTCTGTGCTACGCGGTGGCACAGGCTTTAGCCTATGTTCATTCATCAGACTCCACAGACTGAAGTCCGTGCTACGCGGTGGCACAGGCTTTAGCCTGTGTTTCATTCATCAGACTCCACAGACTGAAGTCTGTGCTACTGAAGTCGGTGCTACTTAAACCTTCCTCATCTGTGGGTCGAGCGCATCCCGTAATCCGTCTCCAAGAAAATTGAGCGAGAAAAGCGTTATTGCCATCGTCAGTCCCGGAAAAATTAATTGCCAGGGAAAGATCGCGATGTTCTGTATTCCTTCCGCCGCCAGACTTCCCCATGATGCCAGCGGTGGCTGCACGCCAAACCCGAGGTACGACAGAAAAGCCTCGCTGAGCATTACCGTCGGAATCGTTAGCGTCGCATAAACGATCACCGGTCCGAGAGTGTTTGGCACAAGGTGACGAAAAATAATTCGCGACGTCGACACGCCAGTCGCGCGCGCGGCCAAAACGAATTCCTGATTTTTTAGCGAGAGTACCTGGCCGCGAACGATGCGCGCCATCGTCAGCCACGAAACCGACCCCAGCGCGACGAAAAGTAAAACCAGTTGACCAACTGCTGTGCTGCTGCGAAACATTGCGAGTAAGACGATCACAAGGATGATGTAGGGCAGCGAGTACAGTATGTCGACAAAACGCATCATCACATTGTCGATACGACCGCCGAGATAGCCGGCAATCGCGCCGTAGGCAACGCCAATGAACAGCGACACAATTGTCGCGATAACTCCCACCATTAACGAAATCTGTCCGCCCTGAAGCACGCGCGCCATGATGTCGCGGCCGCTGTTATCAGTGCCCATCGGATGCGTCCACGAAAACGATCCGTCAGGCGCCGTGAAAGGTGGAAATGATTTCAATAAGGCTGCGTCCGTGGGAATGTAATCTGGTGAGAAGCCCGTAGCGCGTTTAATTATTGGCGGACCAATAACCGATGCGATTGCTACCAGAACTACGACGATCATGCCAAATACAGCAAGCCGGTTCTTTAAGAGGCGGCGCCAGGCATCTTTCCAAAGCGACGTGCCGGCCACGACTTCTTCATCAAGCGGCGTGTGCAGTTCTTCTTCGGCCACCGCGAATTCCGGCGGCGTGTGAATAACCTCTTCGGGCTTTTGAAATTTCGGGTCTTCGTTCATGAGCCTGGTTCGCACAGGCGAACATCTACCGGCGCAAGCAAATAGCCTGCGCTAAATCAATACCTAATCCGCGGATCCAAATACGCGTAAGCAATGTCAACTAACAAATTCATCAACAACAAAGCGATCGCAATGAATGAAACGATGCCGATGATTAGCGGTTCGTCGCGGTTCAGTGACGCTTGAATGAAATAATTCCCCAACCCCGGCAGCACGAATAAGCGCTCGATGACCACAGTGCCGGTCAACAGGAAAGCGAGGGCTGGACCAGTAAACGAAACTACCGGCATCAATCCACCGCGCAACGCGTGGCGGATTACCACCTGACGCTCGCTGAGACCCTTTGATCGCGCGGTCCTGATGTAGTCGGAGCGCAACACCTCGAGCATGCCTGCGCGCGTCAAACGCGCGATGTACGCCATGTAAATTCCCGAGAGCGTCAGTACCGGAAGCACGATGCCGCGGCTGGGAAACCCGTACCACCGCGCGGGGGGAAACCAATAAAGTGTCAACGAGAATATGAGCACGAGAATTGGTCCGAGCACGAAATTGGGCACAGAAATGCCGATCATCGCCAACGCCATCGAGCTGTAGTCAATTGTCGAGTTTTGTTTGAGCGCCGCCAGTGAGCCGAGCGTGATACCGACGATCAATGCCAGCAAATAAGCGCATAGACCAATAGCCGCAGACACAGGCAGCGATCGGGCAATGATGCCGTTAACGGATTGACCTTCATACTTCAGCGAATTTCCAAAATCCAGGCGCACCACGTGACTCAACATCTTGCCGTACTGCACGTACCACGGCTTGTTTAAGCCGTACTTTTCCCTGATGTTGTTCTCGATGGCTTTCGGGATCGGCTTTTCGCCGGTGTAGAAGTTACCGGGCGCAAGCCGGATCAGGCCCCACGTCAAAGTGATCACGATCAAGATCGTCGGAATGGTAATGAGCAGGCGGCGAATGATGAAACGAAGCATTAGTTAGAAGGAGATTGTCTATCACATTTCATCTGACAATTTCTCATTTGTCATTTCGTTTCGTGACAATTGAAGAGATATCGAATTTCAGTGGCAAAGTAACTCTCGCGCCAGGCTAAACAAACTATGAACCTCGCATAAACCCGGCGAAGCTGAAAACTGCCAAACGATGAATCTCAAATGACCAATGCAAAATGCAACGAGTATTCAAATCAACCCCCCCACTCACCTAATCGGTAAGGCTCGGTGGCCCATAATCCCACTTTGATGAATCGCGCTCGATGTAAACAAACTTCCAGGGAAATATCGATTGCGCATTCGGGTACAGGCCTTTGACGTATGGTTTTTTCACCCAGTTTACCGACGCAGTCTCGATCGGAATCACAGGCTGCGCGTCGAGCAAATATTTCTCTGCCTTTGCCATCAGCTCATAACGTTTCTGGTGGTCCAATGAGCGGTTCGCCTCGTCCAGCATGTCAACATATTTCTTGTCCCACCACCCGCTGCCGTTGTCTCCGCCCGGGGTTGTGAACAGATTAAGAAAGGTGAACGGATCCATATAATCCGCACCCCAAATTCCCAACGCCAGGCCCTTGTAGTCCAGACCTGAGCGCGCCTTCATGAAGGTTTTGAACTCCATGCTCTTCAACGGAATCGTGATGCCGAGGTTTTGCTTCCACTGCGCCTGCATGAACTCAGCCAGCGTCCTGTTCGAAGTTTGTGTATTGAAAGAAAAATCAACTTGATCAATCGGAAACTTCGGACACTCAAAGGTGCGGTCCGCCTTTTGAGTTACCGGAAAACCAGCTTCGCCCAAAAGCTTGCGAGCCTGAACCGGATCGAATGGGTCGCCTTTCGGTTGGGGATAGCCGACAAAGATTCCTTCAGGCGTAAAGGCCGATAGTGGTTTCGTGATGCGCCGCGCCTTTGCGTAGTTAATCTTGTCAACCGCCATGTTGAACGCGCGACGCACGCGCAAGTCGTTCATCGGCGGCTTCGTAACATTGAAAAGGATGTACACGATCGCGGCTTCGGCGCCATCCATGTAATCCTTTTTGGGACGAACCACATCGAGCCAACCGTTAGGCACGGTGTGATTAAGGACCGCGTCAACTTCGCCGACTTTGTATAGGTTCATGGCCGTCGGATTATCCGACGAAACAATGAAATGGATCTCGTCAAGACGTACATTGGCCGCGTCCCAGTAAATCGGATCTTTCTCGACTACCAGTTCGCTGTAAGGCAGCCACGACTTAACTTTGAATGGGCCACAGGTCACGATGTTTGCGGGATCGGTCCAGCGCTCGCCGTACTTCTCGATAATCTTTCGCGGCGCAAGCCGAAACAGTTGGTGCGCGGCGAGACCGGAAAAGTAAGGAGCCGGCTGTGACAACGAAATGCGCACCGTGTAATCGTCCACAGCTTCGACGCCGATGTCTTCGCCCTTAACCGGCACGAATTCCTTTCCAGACACCGCGGCTTTCAGTTTCTCGTTTGCAGCTATTGCCTTGTCGCGCGCTTTCTGCGCGCCAGGTAAGGTCAAACGCGCTGGCGAGTGCATGAATTGATGGAACGGGGTGTCCGGGGCAGTCGGCTGATTTTGTTTACCCTGATACTCCGTCGACCCGTCTGACAGGTTTTTTTGACTTAAAGGCTCATTCGCGGCTGCAGCTTCGTCGCCAAAGTCTTTTGCGAGCAGAAACTGATTAGTTGTGGGATCGCGAACAAATACCTGGCCGCTGTTATATGCCTCGGCATAGCGAACGTAGTAAGCCAAATAGGCGTTCTTCGACGCGATCTCCGGCGACAGCGCTCGTCGAAGGCTATAGACAAAATCGGCGGAAGTAATCGGGTCGCCGTTGGACCACTTCGCGTTTTTTCGTAGGTGGAATACAAACTCGGAAGAGTCGTCGTTGATGTCCCAGGTTTCGGCGAGCGCGGGAATAGGCGCCAGCGTTTTCGGATCGTATTCAACTAATCCCTGGTACAACGCCATGTAAATACGCGCTTCGGGTTGACCGGAACTGATGGGCGGATCGAGCGATTCAGGTTCGTCTCCGTTGACGTAGCGCAGAATGTTCCGCGCAGGCGGCGTTGTGCTGCCAAAAAATTCGGAATTCGTCGCCATCGCCTGGCAAGAAAGAGACGCAAGGGCCAACGAAACAATCGCGAGGCCTGCTAATAGCTGTCTGTAGTAGAGCGTCATGGTCGTTTTCCCAAAAGGCTGATTGTTATAGGGATATGGCGTGGAACTTAACACGCCGAAAAAGCATTATCAAGAAACTTTAACGGGCGATACTGGTGCAGTTTGAGGCTGGCGGTTTAGAGTTCCGACTTTAGGCTGCCGATCGTGCGCCAAAAACAAGCTAAAGCTTGAACGCTGAACCAAGGGCTTCAAACTGCACCAGTACTAACGGGCGGGGCTGGCTGGCGGCTTCCATCCAGTATCGATACGGACAGTCTTTAGTGAAGGAGCATCAAGTACATTCGCATCAAACCCGCTGACGTAGGGTTTGACCAGCGCATATGAGGAAGCAAAGTAAATCGGCATTGAGCTCAGATCGGCCAGCGCTTTTGCTTCCGTATCGATTGCAGGTAACGAGATCGAAGCATTCTTTGATCGAGTGCTGTCGCCGGGCGTCTCGATTGCGGGCGCTACAGTTTCATCGCCAAACATCGTACGAATATTTGTAAGTTCGTCCGTCGTTTGCATTACCATGCCGCGGCGCACGACATCAAAGTCCCCTGACCGAATGGCGGCTTCATACTCGTCCCAATTCTTAACCACCACTTCAGTTTGAATATTCAAAACACTGCGCCACATCTCAGCCACTGCCTGGGCGACAATCCGTTGTTGTTCATTCCGATTCACGAGCAGACGCACGGGCGGAAAGTCTTTACCATCCGGGAATCCCACTTCGGACAATAACTCTTGCGCGCGTTTGTTGTCGTTTTCCAAACGGTCTGATTTGCCGACGACGGCGCTGGGCATTTCTGTCTGGCTCTGTGGCAAAAAGCGTTTGGCTGGTTCAGTCGCACCACCGGTATGATCTGCACTGATTCGGTCGCGATCGATCGCTATAGCCAGCGCCTCACGCACGCGAACATCGTCGAAAGGAGCATGCGAAGTATTGAAGGTGTAGTAAGTGAGTGCGCCGTAAGTGCTGCGACGAAAATCTTCATAAGGCGCCAGAAGTTTTATTGCTAGTGGTTCCAGGGCGGCGTTGGTCAAAGCGTCGACATTTCCCGAGCGATACGCAGCAAGAGCTGACTCGGTATCACGGGCGCCGACAAATTCCACGCTCTGGAGCGTTACTTGTTGGCGGTCCCAGTAGTTCTCGGCACGTTCAAGCACAACCCGATCCGCATCGTTCTTTGAAAGTGAGAAGGCGCCGTTGGACAACAAGGTTTCGGGTGGGAGTTTACCCAACACGGTGCCGGCGGCGATCTTCACCGGCCGAAAAACAGGGTGGGCGACGAGCGCGGGAAAGTTCATGTCAGCCTGACGCAACCGCACGCGCAGCACGTGATCCGAAAGGGCTTCAGCGCCAAAACGCGTTTCGGAGATCGAGTCTGTACGCTTCGCGCTTGTAACTCCAGATGCTGGACCGCCATTGCGTACAACGGCCACGGCTTGTTTGGTCGTGCCTTGAATGTTCGCCAGCAAATTTGTATGGGGAGCAAGGTCGCCAAGCTTTGCAGTTCGCTGCCACGAGCGAACAAAATCTTCAGCAGTGACAATGGCGCCATTCGACCAGCGCGCGTCATCGCGCAGGTAAAAGGTCCACACCCGTCCGCCTTCTGATGGTTCCCAACGCGTTGCCACGCCCGGAACTGGCGTCAAAGTGCGGGGATCGTATTCAGTTAGTCCCTCAAAAATGGCGCGAACCAAATCGGTGTCGGGAGGCGCCGCAGCGAAAGCCGGATCAAATGTTTGCGGCACTCCGCCATCGCTCCAACGAAACTGCTGTGCACCCGGAGGAGCGACGCGACCGTAATACGGCTCAACTTGTTGATTTAGAAAACAACCGGCGTGACTAAGTGCAATACTAAACAGAATCATGCCGGCCAGCGACGCACGCAGAGCTCGCTTATTTCTGACAAGGTGATTCACGAGCTTCATCGATTTAGATTCTTCAGATCCTGAAGCAGCGATGCGTAAACCTGTTCGGTCTGTTTTCGCGTTTCGTCGAAACCATTTGAAGTGTCGATCAGGTAATCGGCAAACTTCCTTTTTTCATCCTGGGCCATCTGCGCGTTGATTCTCTGCTCTGCTTCCGCTTTGGTCAGGCCATTTCTGGTCATCAGTCGTGCTATCTGCACCTCATGATCGCAGTGCACGACAATTAACTTGTCAAAGCGCTTGTATCCGCCGGACTCGATCATCAGCGCTGCGTCAACTACAGCGATGCCTTGCGGATCGATCGCTTCCCATTCGCGCATGAGTTCATCCTGCCGGGCGATGATGTACGGATGAAGGATGGTATTCAGCTTAGAGCGGCGCACGTCGTCAGCGAAAACGATCGCTCCCAGCTTCGCGCGATCCAGCGATCCGTCAGACTGAAGAACGATAGCGCCAAACTCGGCGACGACCTCCTTCAGACCTTTTGAATCGGCACTTACTACTTCGCGTGCTGTCACATCGGCATCGATGACATGACAACCGAGTGCGGCGAGCACGCCGGTTACAAACGATTTGCCAACGCCAATCGATCCTGTCAGTCCAACACGAAGCATGATTAGTGAACAGTAAACGGTAAACAGGAAACGGTGACTGTCTAAAACCCTGCGGAACGGCCCAAGCAAAGGCTCTCGTTTTACTGTTCACCGTTCACTGTTTACAGTTCACTTTTGCTCAGATTCCTCTTCGCAGTTTCGCTGCCTTCAATGTGTTCGACATCAACATTGCCACCGTCAGCAAACCCACACCACCGGGAACCGGTGTGCGAAGGCCGGCAACAGCATCAGCTGCCACGGGATTGACGTCGCCGACCAATGTGTAACCACGCTTGCGGATCGCCTCGATTCTCTTGGTCGCTTCCGCGCCAAAAAGCCTTTGCGCCTTACCCTTGTCGCTGACATTGTTCATCCCTACATCAATTACCGTGGCGCCGGGCTTTATGTGTTGGCGCCCAATAAAAGCGGGCCTTCCGATAGCTACGATGAGCAGGTCGGCCTGGCGCGTAACGCCTGCGAGATCCTGAGTGCGCGAGTGGCAAATGGTGACCGTCGCATCGCGTTGTAATAGGAGCTGCGCCATTGGACGGCCCACAATCTGACTGCGTCCCACGACGCACGCGTTCGCACCCGCGATTGCAATCTGAGAACGATCGAGAAGCTCAATAATTCCGCCCGGCGTGCACGGCACAAAACTCGGTCTGCCTAGTGCCAACCGCCCTACGTTAAGCGGATGAAAACCGTCTACATCCTTTTCCGGATCGATTGCTTCGATAATTTGCGCTGACTCTATTTCCGCGGATAACGGTAGTTGAACCAAAATGCCGTCAATGTCGCCGCGCTCGTTCAAAGACGCTATCAGATCGAGCAACTCAATCGCATTGGTGCGCGCGGGCAGAGCATGATGTTCTGAGCGGATACCAACTTCTTCGCATGCTTTAATCTTGTTTCTGACATAGACGGCCGATGCCGGATCGTCACCGACGCGGACTGCTGCCAGACACGGTCTGACTTCATGCGTGGTCCATAATGCTTCAACCGCTCGCGCAGTTTCCTGTTTTATCTCGGCAGCGATGGCCGCACCATTGAGCAGCTTCGCACCTTTGCCCGCAACATTTGAGAGAGTTGTACTCATCGGATCGTTAATGCTTTTCAATAAGCGTCTGGTTCGTGCTAGGTTACACCGAGTTCGCGTTTATTCGTTAGCGCTCTGACGAGCACGTACTGCGCTAAACCGTAACGCTTGTTAGTTTGCGATGGTTGGATAACCTCCAACGCGCACGCAAGCCAGCACAGTACGCATTTTTATTAACATGAAAATTCTTCTGAACACTTCATTCTTAATTTTGATTGCCGTCGTCTTACTGTCGCCTGCCTGCAAGAAAGAACGCACGGGCTCGGCTACGGAAAAGCGCTACGAACTGACCGGCAAGGTTGTCCAGGTTGATAAGGATCAGCATTCCCTCACGATTGCGCACCAGGACATCAAGGACTACATGCCCAACATGACGATGCCGTTTCAGGTGGGCGAAGACTGGTGGTGGATCTTTACCGTACCGGTTCAACCGGGCGATCACATCAGTGCCACGTTGGTTGTTGATGGCGCAAAACTGTGGCTCGAGGACGTCACCATATCCAGTGAGAGTTCGGAAAACACCGCGCCTGTTAGCGGCGAAGGCATAGGCCCGAAGGAAGGCGAGGAAGTCCCCGATTATCGTCTTGTAAATCAGGACAACAAAGAGATCCGGTTGCACGACTATCGCGGCAAGGCGCTGGTGTTGACGTTCATCTACACACGCTGCCCCGACCCGACGCAATGCACTTTGATGAGCAATAACTTTGCGGCTATCGATCAGGAGTTGCAAAAAGAACCCGAGCTATATGCGAAAACGCACTTGCTAAGTATCAGTTTCGATCCTGAATACGACACGCCGAAAGTCTTGCGCAGCTATGGCGCTTCCTTCACCGGCCGTTATACGGACGAGACTTTTCAACATTGGGAATTCGCAACCGGCAGCGAAGACGAGGTTAAAGGCATCGCGCAGTACTTTGGCATGAGATATTACCTGGACACGGAATCGGGCAAGTCGCAGGTGATCCATTCGTTGCGCACGGCGGTCATTGGACCAGACGGAAAGATCATTAAGGTGTATCGCGGAAACGACTGGAAGCCGGACCAGATCGTGAGTGATCTACATAATGCTGTAAAGAACGAATAGGTCCTATAAGTGATATAGGACCTATTCCTGGCGGCTATTTTCCTTACCAAATTTGGCAGCGCTTATCTGCGGGCCTCACCATCGGGTCGCTCGATTTGCATTGGAACGCACTCGCAAATAGCGGCATGTTCGACAGCGGCCCATTTACGCGAAAGCGGCCCAGCGGATGCGGGTCGGTCGCCACCCGGAGGCGCGCTGCTTCAGGCCGTATGTTCTGCGCCCAAATTTGCGCGTAACCTAAAAAGAAACGCTGCTCGGGCGTGAATCCGGCGATGACCTTTCCGGGCTTGCCGTGCAGCGATTTTTGATAAGCGGCATAAGCAACGGCTAATCCGCCGAGATCCGCGACCGATTCGCCGACCACTAACTTGCCGTTTTGATTCAAGCCGGGTTCAACTTCGTAACCGTCGAACTGCTTAACGACACAGTCAGTCCGCTCTTTAAACTTCTTGAAGTCGTCGGGCGTCCACCACATCGCGAGGTTACCATCAGCATCGAATCGCGCGCCTGAGTCGTCAAAGCCGTGCGTCATCTCGTGCCCGATTACAACGCCGATACCGCCATAGTTGAATGCATCGTCAGCTTTGGGATCGTAGAACGGTGGCTGGAGAATGCCGGCGGGAAAGACGATCTCGTTGATCGTCGGGTTGTAGTAAGCGTTGACAGTTGGCGGCGTCATGCCCCATTCAGTTTTGTCGACCGGTTTGCCGATCTTAGTCAGGTTGCGCTTCACATCAAACTGCCGCGCTGAGATGGCGTTGTTGTAATAAGCTCCGCGACTAATCTGCAATGCTTCGTAACTGCGCCACTGATCGGGGTAACCGATCTTACGAATAAAGGCGTCAAGTTTCGAGATCGCCTTCTTGCGCGTGTCGTCACTCATCCAACTCAGGGTTGTCAGGTCCGAACGCAAAGCCTCAACGAGGTTCTTAACCATCTCCTGGGCGCGGTCCTTTGCCGCGGGGGTGAAGGTCTTCTTAATGTAGAGTTGGCCCAACGCCTCACCGAGCGCGCGATCAGTGCTGACGATGCAACGCCGCCAACGCGGCAGCATCTCTTTGGTACCCTGCAGGTATTTGCCGCCAAAGTTAAAGTCCTCTTCTACGAATTTGCTGGAAAGCGTGCCGGCTGCTGAATTCAGCAAGTGCCAGCGAAAATAAGATTTCCAATCGTCAAGCGAAACTGAGGTGAGCATCTTGTCGGCAGCCTTAAGAAAGTTCGGTTGGCCCACATTGATTTTGTCGATCGTCGGAAGTCCCACTCCGTCAAAGTATTTTCGCCAATCGAAGTTTGGCGTTAGCGCGCTTAACTCGGCGCGATTCATGGGATGATAATTCGCTTCCGGATCTCGACGTTGCACGCGCGTCGAGGAATTCTCGGCAAGCTTAGTTTCGATCTCGAGTACCGTCTTCGCCTCGGCTGCCGCGCGGTCTGCGGAATCGCCAAGCAATTCAAACATGCGCGCCACGTGCTTTTGATATTCAGCGCGCGTTTGTTTCGACTTGTCGTCATCCTTGGTGTAGTAGTCGCGGTCAGGCAATCCCAAACCACCCTGGACCGCCTGCGCAATTACTGCTTTGGAATTCTTGAAATCCTGACCGGCGCCGAACCCAAAAACGGCCGGCACGCGATACGAGTGAAAACGCGCAATCTCAGCTTGCAAAGCCGCTTGATCGTTGATCGCGGCAATGCGATCCAGCTCGGGTTGAAGTGGCGTTATGCCTTCCTTCTCGATGCCCGGCTCGTCCATGCAACTGCGGTAATAATCTGCAATTTTTTGCTCATTCGAACCGGCGCGCAGCGCTTTGCGCGCAATCAGCGAATCGAGGATTCCGTGAAGCACGGCGATGTTTTGTTCATCTAAAACTTCAAAACGGCCCCAGCGAGAGAACGCTGCAGGTACCGGGTTACGCGCCGTCCATCCGCCGTTGGCGTACTGAAAAAAGTTCGCGCAGGCTGAGACGCTGGTGTCCATGTTTGCGACATCGAAGCCGGGCAAAGTTGCGCCCGCAACGATCGTCGGAACTTCGGGCGTAGTCGCTTCGACACGCGCGGCTTGACTATGCCGGTTGCCGAATGCGAGTACGCACAAAATCATTACAGCAGCTACGATAATTGTTAGTAACTTACGCATGACTCAGGTCCTCCAAATTAAAAGAATGGCGAAATGACGTGGGGGATGATGGTGGCACAGACACCGGTCTGCGGTACTGGGGGACACAGACGAACGTCCGGCCGCGGTCCGAGTTAGGCAATGCCTTTGATCTTTTTGATCTCTTCCGTCAACACGGGGACAGCTTCGAACAAATCCCCGACGATACCATAATCGGCGATATCAAAGATGGGCGCCTCGGCATCCTTGTTGATGGCGACAATCGTGCCTGAATTCTTCATGCCGACCAAATGCTGAATCGCACCGGAGATGCCGAGCGCAATGTACAGTTTTGGCGCAACCGTCTGTCCTGACGATCCAATCTGGCGATCAATCGGTAGCCATTCCGCGTCACAAATCGGACGAGAGGCTGCAAGATCTCCGCCCAACGCTTCAGCCAGTTTTTCGGCGAGCGCGAGGTTGTCTTTGCTCTTAATGCCACGACCGACGGCTACGATGATATCGGCTTTGCTTAGATCAACTGCTTGTTTGACTTCCTGGAAAGGCGCTTCCGGAGTCATGCGAATGTCGCCGACTTGAACGGCCATCTCTTCGACCGGCGCTCCGCTTCCCTTCGCTGCTTGATCCGGCCGGTACGCGCCCGATTGAAATGTAGCGAACACCGGCGCGGCGATGTCTGATACGACGTCTGCGTCGAGTTTGCCGAGAAAGATTCGCCGGGTGAAGGTTAATTTGTCACCTGAAGCCGATGCGCGAATGCAGTCGCTAATCAAAGACTTTTCAAAACGCGCTGCAAGCTTTGGCGCAAAGTCGCGCACCAGATAGGTGTGCGGAAAAACTACGAGCGACGGATCGAGTTGCCGCACTGCATGATCCATAGCGTCGGCGTAGCCATCGGGAGTGTATTGGCCAAGCTTCTCGTTCCGCGCATGAATTACTTTTTGTACGTCGTACGCAGCGATTTCCTGAGCAAGCCCAGCTATCTCGGCGCCAGGAATAACAGCGGTTACAACTTGTTGCATTTGCGCGCCCAGCGTTTGCGCAGCCGCAATTGCCTC
>DATENN010000297.1:0-3118 GCA_035275045.1 Pyrinomonadaceae bacterium | reverse complement strand
TCGTCAGTTTGGAACTCGACGGCCGTGCGTCTGAATTCTCGAAATACGTCAAGGGGAAGTTTCAAAAGATGCGCAGAACCCTCAATAACCGCTTCATTGTTGGATCGCTTTTACTATTGCTCGCTGTCGGCGGTTTATCTTTTTCCGGCGAGGAAGTGTTTTCTTCCGGCGCCGCAACCGCCGATGACGAAGTTCAGATAATCATTACCACCTATCGAAACGGCCAGACATACCAGACGATCAGTACCGCTCGCCGCTTGAATGGCGAAACAACTGATGCGCGCGCCCCGCTCGGCAATGCGCCCGCCGCAGCAGGCGACATTGTCCTTAGCCAGATTTATTCCAACGGAGGAAACGCGGGGTCGACTTATCAAAACAACTATCTCGAACTTTTTAATCGAACAAATAACAACATTGATATCTCTGGTTGGCCCATTTACATCGCCGATGCCACAGGCGCCTTTAACCAGTCGGTGGCGGTATCGAGTAGCCGAGGCGTAACTATTGTGGCTGGCGGTTATCTATTGTTAAGTTTTGGACCAGCGAGCAGCAATGGAGCGCCGGTGCCGTCGGATTTCCAGATCCCGTTTTTTAGTCCGTTTCCGGGCATTCCGGGACTTAACCTTTCCCCTTCAGGAAAAGTTTTCATCACGCCGGCGAGTGGCAGTTTTGCGACTACGTGTCCGCTTCCCGACGCACAAATTGTTGACTTCGTCGGTTACGGAACTACGGCTAATTGTTTTGAAGGGAGTGGTCCAACCGGCACGACAAGCAACACGACGGCGGTGCTGAGAAAGTCGGGGGGCTGTACTGATTCCAATAATAATGCGGCAGATTTTGATGTGAGTGCTCCGGCTCCGCGCAACAGTTCTTCGACGCTGAATTTCTGTAGTTCGGCGGCGCCGGTTATTCAATTTAGTCAGAGTATTTACAGCGATCCTGAAAATTTCGGATCGCTTGGACTTCTCGTTACGCGAACCGGTAACACTTCGGCTGCCTCATCAGTGGATTATGCGACCAGTGACACTTCGGGAACCAACAATTGCGATGTGATCAGCGGCAAAGCGTCATCTCGCTGCGACTACATCACGACGCTGGGGACGCTTCAATTCGCTGCGGGCGAAACCTTTCGGCTTATCAACATACCGATAATTGATGATGCGTATGCCGAGGGTACGGAAACTTTCAACGTTACGTTAAGCAATCCTTCCGGAGCCACGCTCGGCACGCAGGCTGTCACCACGGTTTCGCTGAGCGATAACGAAGGCACGAACGGCACGAACCAGATTGATAATTCCGGATTTTTCGTTCGCCAGCATTACATCGATTTTCTGAATCGCGAGCCCGATGCCGGCGGCAACAATTTTTGGATCGGCGAAATCGAGAACTGCACGCCCAAGCCGCAGTGCACCGAAATCAAGCGCATCAACGTTTCGGCCGCGTTCTTCCTGTCGATCGAGTTTCATGAAACTGGTTATCTGGTGGAACGCTTGTACAAAACTTCTTTCGGTGATGCGACTGGGACTTCGACTGACGGTGGTGTCAGCCATCAACTAGCAGTGCCCATAATCAGGCTCGACGAATTTCTCAAGGACAGTCAACAAATTGGGCGTGGAGTGATCGTTGGGCAGACGGGCTGGGAACAAGTGCTCGAGAACAACAAGGTCGCATTCATCAATCAGTTTGTGACCCGGTCGCGTTTCACCACTCCGTATCCGACAACCTTGACCCCCGCGCAATTCGTCGATGCGCTCTTTGCTAATACGGGAATAACACCATCATCGACGGACCGGAACGCGGCCATCAATGAATTTGGCGGTGCTGGAACCAGCGCGGACACGGCTGCGCGCGCGCGTGCGTTGAGGCGCATCGCTGAAAACGCTGCGTTTGATCAACTGGAAAAGAACCGTGCGTTCGTGTTGATGCAGTATTTCGGTTATCTGCGGCGCAATCCGAACGATGCACCTGATTCCGATTACAGCGGTTATGATTTTTGGCTAAAGAAGCTCAACCAGTTCGGCGGCAACTTTGTTAACGCGGACATGGTTAAGTCGTTCATCATTTCGTCAGAATACCGGGCGCGTTTCGGACCGGCATAAACTCAGTACTCAGCACTCAGTATTCAGCATTCAGGAGCATATGTCCGATTGGCCCACTCTCCGTTTCGCCGAATGGCAAGACACACTTGCGACGCTGCACATGTGGACGCAGGTGATCGGAAAAATTCGGCTCAAACAAACGCCACTTGTGAACCACTGGTGGAATGTGCCGCTATATGTTTCCGCCAGGGGGTTGACTACAACAGCGATGCCGTACGGCGATCGCTATTTCGAAATCGAATTCGATTTTATCGAGCACAAACTTCGTATTGAATGCAGCGACGGCGCCGTGAAAATGCTTGATTTGCGGCCGCAGTCGGTTGCCGATTTCTATGCGGAAGTTACCGCCGCACTGCGAGAACTGGATATTACGGTGCATATTTGGACCATGCCGGTGGAGATACCCGATCCGATTCGATTTGAAGATGATTCAAAGCACGCGTCGTATGACGCAGAGTATGCCAATCGATTCTGGCGCGCCTTGTTGAAGATGGATCCGGTGTTTCAGGAGTTTCGCGCGCGATTTATCGGCAAGGTCAGCCCAGTGCATTTCTTCTGGGGCAGCTTTGATGTCGCAGTTACGCGGTTTTCGGGCCAGCCGGCGCCGCCGCGTGAGGGCGCGGACGTGATCACGCGTGAAGCGTACTCACATGAGGTGATTAGTCACGGCTTCTGGCCCGGCAATAAAGATATGGAAGCCGCGTTCTATTCCTACACTACTCCCGAACCAACTGGTTTATCGGACGTCATCGCGCAGGGAAGGATTCGTCCCGCCGCAACTTTCTACAGCACTGAGATGAAGGAATTCTTTTTGCCGTATGAAGCGGTCCGTTCGTCAGCTTCACCGGAAACCGCGTTGATGGATTTCTGCCAGACGACTTACGAAGCCGGTGCTGATCTTGCCAAATGGGATCGCGCGGCTTTGGAACGAACGAGCTGAATGACCTCGTCTAATTAATTCCCCAGCGGTTTTGCGAAATATCCAGGCCGGTGCCGAAGGGTCAATTGATCTTTTTGCA
>DATENN010000296.1:0-5213 GCA_035275045.1 Pyrinomonadaceae bacterium | reverse complement strand
CGCTTCTTTGTTTAGCCGGACCGCCGAATGCTCTCGCCGCTCGTTCTCGTCACCCTGTAACGCGACGAACAAATACAGTCCTTGTTTACTGTTGAAGTGTGCGCTCCTCCTCGTCACTACGACGTTTGCAGCGCCCTTCATTAATGCACAATCGCCCGATGCCGACGATGTAGTGCGAATCGATACGCGTCTGGTCGTCTTCCCCATTCGTGTTCGCGACAAGCGGTCTGCGCTAAGTGCGAAGCTTACTGCAAGTGATCTGACGCTGAAAGATGAAGACCAGGTAACGAACGGCGTGTATCTATATCCGGGTGCCGATCGTGTATCGCTGGTGTTTGCGCTGGACCAGTCAGGCAGCGTTCGCGAAGTCATAGATCAACAACGCGCCGCGGCACTTTCGCTTTTTGAACGCTTTGGCAACCGGTCTCAGATCGCCGTTCTAAAATTTGCTGAGCAATCGCAGGTAGCCGTGCAGTTTGGGCGCGACGTCGCCGACGCTCGTGCCGCGTTTGCTGCAAGCGCCGAGCGAAATCAACACACTGCTATTTTCGACGCCGCAGCGCGAGCGGTGGAGATGTTTCAAGGTCTGCCCCGCTTGCGATCCGAGCGGCGTCTGGTGATTCTGATCAGCGATGGTCTCGACAATGCGAGCGCGACGAGTCCGTCTTCGGTCATACAGGCGGCGCTCAAATCGCACGTCACGTTCTACATTGTGCACCTGCCGCTCTTCACACCGGCCGAAGGAAGATTGAAAGTGAGGGAACCGTCCAAAGGGTTTCGCGACTTAGCGGAAAAGACCGGCGGCAAATATTTTTTAGTCAAAGATAATCCACTGATGCCATCGGCAATTGATCTGAGCAAGGTCTTCGAGGCAATTGAAGAAGATTTGCGAAGTCAGTACCTCTTGGGCTTTTACACGAAAGAATTAATTACCGGGGCAGCAATGCATCGCGTGATCATTAGCGTGCCCCAGGGTGTTGAGTACCAGCCCGCCGGCGAAAAGTTTTCGCGAAAGCACGAATTTTTTGTGACTCAGTGAACTAAAGTTCGTTAGTGCTCTGATTTGACGTCCTCGGTGCAACCTCTGTGGACTTCGTGCCTCGGTGGTAAGAATTCTCCCTGGTAAGAATTACCACAGAGGCACAGAAGACACGGGAGAACGCACAGAGTAAGAATGAATTTAGGACACGCTACCAAGTCTCACTAGACTTGCTTCGCTTCGGCTGATTTTGTAAACAGTACCGTCCTTATTCTGATCGACTTCCATTTCAATGACTCAAGAACAAGACCCCGGCTTGCGCAAAATTCGTCGAGCGCTAATCAGCGTTTCGGACAAAACTGGAATCATCGACTTCGCGCGCGCGCTAATAACATTCGGTGTAGACATCATCAGCACCGGTGGCACAGCGAGGGCGCTCCGCGAGGCCGGGATTGAAGTGCGCGATGTTTCGGACGTCACCGGTTTTCCAGAAATGATGGACGGGCGAGTTAAGACGTTGCATCCGAAAATTCACGGTGCTTTGTTGGCTTTGCGCGATGACGAGGCACACATCGAGGCCATCCAGGCACAGGGGATTCAACCAATTGACATGGTTGTAGTGAATCTCTACCCGTTTGAAGAGACGATCAAACGCGAAGGTGTCACGATTGACGAGGCTGTCGAACAAATCGACATTGGCGGTCCTGCAATGATCCGCTCAGCGGCAAAGAATTTTCGTGATGTGGCAATCGTGACTACACCCGGAGACTACGACCAGGTAATCAGCGAGCTATCGCATTTCAATGGAAGCTTGTCGTTGGATCTGCGCGAGGAATTGGCTGGTTCAGCGTTCGCGCATACCGCAGCCTATGACAGCATGATTAATGACTTTTTCAGTGCCAGGCAGGCGCAGATGTTTGTGCGAGAGGTTTATCCCGCAGCCAAAGACAGGCCGGTCATCAACGGCAGCGAGTCGACCAGTCTGCCTGAGGTGATAAGGCCCTCGTTCACTAAGATTATTAACGTCCGCTATGGCGAAAACCCCCACCAATCCGCCGCGTTGTATGACGACGGCACGACCGGTATAGGCACGGCCCACTTACTTTCCGGCAAAGAGATGTCATTCAACAACTACGTGGATGCGGACGCTGCCTGGCAACTGGTTTGCGATTTTGAGGATCTTGCTTGTGCAATTATCAAGCACACCAACGCCGCCGGAGCAGCTATTGGCGAAGACACTGAAGAAGCATACCGTCGCGCGCTCGCCTGCGATCCCGTTTCTGCTTTCGGCGGCATTGTCGCTTTCAATCAAGCCGTCGATGAACGCGCGGCAAAGGCTATAAATGAAATCTTTGTAGAAGTAGTTGTTGCTCCGGATTTTGATAAGTCTGCGATCGAGGTTTTATCCTCGAAAAAGAATTTGCGCATCCTGAGAGCAAGCAAACCAAAAGCGACCAGTGGCGTACAGTACAAGCAAATATCCGGGGGCATGCTGGTCCAAACCAGCGACGCGCACAAATTGAAAGCGGAAGATTTGAAAGTTGTGACTAAGCGCGCGCCTTCAGACAACGAAATAAAGGATTTGCTGTTCGCCTGGATCGTCTGCAAACACACAAAGTCGAATGCGATTGTCTATGCTCGCGATCGGCAAACGGTTGGCGTTGGCGCGGGCCAAATGTCACGCGTCGATTCGGTAAAAATTGCAGCAATGCGGGCCCAGTTACCGGTCAAAGGCGCAGTGCTGGCTTCGGACGCATTCTTCCCTTTTCGCGACGGCATCGACGAAGCGGCGAAACATGGCATCACCGCGATTATTCAACCGGGTGGCTCAATGCGCGACGCCGAAGTTATCGCCGCGTGCGACGAGCATGGACTCGCTATGGTATTCACCGGCATTCGACATTTCAGGCATTAGACCGCCTGCCCCGGCAAACGAGTTACTTGTCTTTTTTCTCTTCTGCGCTAATACTTACGCATTCTCGAAAATTACTTCGGACGACTGACAATTATGCCGATGACCCGTGTCCTCTTTCCAATAGTGCTGCTGATCTTATTCGCCGGCCTTGGAACAGGCCAGAGCCAAAAGAAGGCCGATGAATGCAACGATCCGCAAAGCCAGGCGGAGATGAATATTTGCGCGGGCAAGAAATATCAGGCGGCGGACGCTAAATTGAATCGCACTTATCGCCGCCTCGCGGCAATGCTCAGCGGCGAACAGAAAACGCAATTAAAAGATGCGCAGACCGTCTGGCTCAAATATCGTGACGCCAATTGCTTGTTTGTCGCCGACGAGTACAAGGGCGGCAGTATTCGCCCGCTTATTTATGCCTCCTGTCTCGACGACGTGACCACCAATCGGACCAAGGAACTAGAGGCCCAAATCGAAGAAAGAACTCACTGAGCTGCCGAATAATATGCTGCAGAACAAAAACGGAATCATTTTCGGAGTGGCAAACAAGCGGTCCATCGCCTGGGCCACGGCGCAGTCGCTACACGATGCTGGCGCCTGTCTGGCTTTCACTTATCAAGGCGATCGCCTTAAAGAAAATGTTGAGGGCCTGACGAATGAAGCCATGCCGAACTCGTTGCTCCTGCCGTGCGACGTGACTAATCAGGATGAAGTCGACGCAACTTTCAAAAGAGTCGGCGACGAATTTGGCCGCCTGGATTTTCTGATACACAGCATTGCATTCGCGCCGCGCGAAGCGCTTGGGGGCGAGTACCTCAACACGAGCCGTGACGCGTTTGTTACCGCTCTCGAGATCAGCGCGTATTCGCTGGTGCAGTTGTCTCACGCAGCGGCGCCCTTGATGACGGAAGGCGGCAGCATAATTTGCATGAGCTACTACGGCGCGGAAAAAGTTATCGCGGGTTACAACGTGATGGGCGTCGCCAAAGCCGCTTTGGAAGCCAGCACGCGCTATCTCGCTAACGACCTTGGCCCGCGGAACATTCGCGTGAACGCGATCAGCGCCGGTCCAATTCAAACTTTGTCTGCGCGCGGTGTCTCTGATTTTTCGACGATGTTGAAGCATCATGCTGAGCGCGCGCCGCTGCGCCGCAACGTCGAGCCGAAAGAGGTGGGCGATACTGCGGTTTTTCTATGCAGCCCGATGTCTTCGGGAATTACCGGCGAAGTTATCTACGTGGATTGCGGCTACAGCATTATCGGAATGTAAAATGAAGTTTCGAGTCTCGGGGTTCGGGTTTCGAGTTATTTTCCGTTTTGGTCGATGCGTTGAAGAGCTAAAAGACTACGAATCTGAGAACTGGAAACGCGGAACTCAAAACCCGAAACTCGAAACTCGAAACTAACCACCAATGGACGATCCCAACCAACAGAATCCGCCGCCCGGCGCGACTCAGGACGAGCAACTGCTCGAGAGCCCGCGCCCGGACGAGTTTACGCACACTGACACGTGGCGCGTATTCCGGATCATGGGCGAGTTTGTCACCGGCTTTGATGAGCTGGCGACGTTATCGCGTGGCGTCTCGATTTTTGGATCGGCGCGAACGCGCACGGACGATCCGGATTACGCAGCAGCTCAGGAAACAGCGGCACTGCTTTCGCGCGCCGGCTTCGCAGTCATTACCGGTGGGGGCCCCGGCATCATGGAAGCCGCCAATCGCGGCGCGTTCGAAGCCGGCGGCTTATCGATTGGCTGCAACATTGAGCTGCCTTTCGAACAGAACTCGAACCCGTATCTCACCCGCGGCCTAAAATTCAAATACTTTTTTGTTCGTAAGATGATGTTCGTTAAGTACAGTCTCGGTTTCATAATTTTCCCCGGAGGCTTTGGCACCCTCGACGAATTGTTCGAGGCGCTGACGTTGATCCAGACGCAGAAAATCCGGAATTTTCCGGTTGTGCTTTTTGGTGCGAAATACTGGGACGGCCTGTTGACCTGGATTCGTGATTTTGGTCTGAAGGAAGGAAAGCTAACGGACCTGGATTTGAAACGTCTTCATCTTACTGACTCGCCCTCGGACGTCGTGAAGATTATCGTTGACAGCCAAAGCTCTTTTTTGGATCCCGCGAACAATGTCAGCGATGAATATCAATATCGCGACGACTAGACCTGCTCTTCAACCAGGTTCGCTTTCATCCAGCTTAAGTAAGATTTGTTTACCAGTGTCAGCGGAAACGCGACGATCTCTGGCGTCTCGTAACTGTGAAGCTCGCGCACCTCGCGTTCCAGCTCCGAAAACTTGCTGCTCGTAGTCTTTGCGATCA
>DATENN010000295.1:0-10690 GCA_035275045.1 Pyrinomonadaceae bacterium | reverse complement strand
TACGTCGTGGACATTCATGCCCAGCCAATGAGACGTGCCGTGCATAAACCAGATCCGGTACTGACTGGAATTTGGATCGGTTATCAATCCAAGCTTCAGCAACCCGTTCTTGATGACTTCGGTGGCCGCACGGTGCACATCCGAGATAAGAGCGCCTGGTCGGGTAGCTTTTGCAGCAGCTTCCTGCGCGTCATAAACAATCTGATAAACAGCAGCTTGCTCAGTCGAAAACCTGCCGTTCACGGGAAACGTTCGAGTCACGTCGGCCGAGTAGTGTTCATACTCAGCGCCAACGTCCATCAGCAGCAGGTTACCCGTCGTCACTGGGCCTTGTGATTCTTCGTAATGCAACGTGGTCGCGTTTGGACCACAGCCGACGATCGAGGGGTAACCCCAGTGATCGGCGTTGCGCAGCTTGAACGTATAGGCAACCAGCGCGTCGACTTCATATTCCCATTTCGCATTTGCAGCGCCGATCCACGAGCGTTCATGCGCTTCAGTGGTTATGTCCATCGCATGCTGCATGAACGCGATCTCCATCGGCGATTTTCTCAGGCGCATGGCGTCAAACACGGGAGTGATATTTTTGACGCTGTAGCCCGATGCCGACTTGATCCAATCTGCAGCAAACCGTTGCTCGCGTTTGTACTCTCGGCTCTCGGCGTCGCCAGGCACTAAGAGGTAAAGCTCGCCTTCATTTTTAAGGGCAGCGGCAAATAATTTTTCATACGGCGTGATCGCCACGCCCGCACTCGTGTTTGTTGACAGCAAAATGTGCTCGGGTTTTGGGCGGTACGGTTGGCGATTGCGTATCGCCTTGATGAATGGATCGAACTCGCTTGATTCCCAAATTTCTTTGACGCCGGATATGTCGTTTGCTTCCTCAGCTGAGTACATATGGCCTGTCCAGGTTTCGGCGCCTGGATCGCGTCGCGGCATAAAAAGAATTTCCGGCACTTCAGCATTGCCTGGCAACAGCACCAGTGTGGCGTTGTTCTGTTTCAGATTCGTGAGGTAGTAAAGATTGTTTTCCTGCCGGTACTCGTAATCAACATCGTTCGTATAAACGCGCGGTTCAGTACTGAACATCACCAAAAATCCCCGCGGCCCGATCGCTTCGGCAACGCGCGCGCGCCGACTCGCCAACTCTGCCAGCCGAGTTTGCTTGTCGAAGACGGGAGCAGGCGGCGAGGTCCTGATGACGGGAACGCTGACGGGTGCTGCGCTGTCACCATTTGCGCGAGTTGAAGGGGCAATTAGCGCGGCGAGAACGAATGCCCCGCTCAACAGAACTTTAGTTCGACGCAATTTCATAATTAGCTCCGACATAAAACTGATTTCGATGTCTAGGGAATTCTACGGCGAGGAAATCGTTGACCGGCACGAATCACGCGGCGCGTTCCGTTAGGCTTCGTAACGATGACAGTACCGTCCGGATTGGTGAGAATGTGCGACCCATCCGGCAATGTTTCCACCGTAACACCGCCTCCCAATCTGCGCAGGCGACGGTCGCCGGTGGGCTGTCCATACTCTGCCGGAGGCTGCGGCGCCGGTATAGTTGGCGGATGCAACTCGTAAGCCGGCATTCGGTCTTCGTCCGGCTCTGGTTGCTGTGCGTTCTTGTCAGCGCGCAATCGCTTGTCAGTTGATTTCGGAGTCGACCTTGCTTCCGCTACTCTTTCCGCTTTCGTAGCGGAAGGCTCGGCCGACGCCATCGCTTGTTCCGGAGTAACGGAAGCGCTCGGAACGGTTGGTGCAACAGTCGGCGAAGGACCAGCTACCGAATTAGAATTGCTTCTTCGTTGATAGGCATAGAAAGCGCCGACTGCGATGCTGATAAGAACTAATGCAGCGACGCCGATGGCCCAGCCGGGCACGCGCGACCGCGACGGCGCACGAACGACAGTGGTCTCTCCGTGGGCTGGAGTCGCGGCCACCGTCCGCGGAGCGTTATCGCGCACTGTCGTCGCCGGCGGCGTGAACAAAAGCGTTGCCGCTTCTGCTTTCCCGGTAAGAGTCGAAACCTCCGGCGTTGCCTTTAACGCCGAACGCATTTCGGCGGCCGTTGCGTATCGCTGATCGCGATTCTGACTCATCGCGCGCTTCAACACAGCGGCGACCTGCGGGCCAATGTTGCCGTTGATTTCATTAGCAGGCTGCAAAGGATCTTCCTGCCCGTTCACCAGCGCGGCCGCGCGAGACAAAGCATCAGGCGGCTTGACGGCCGTCATTAAATGATAAAGCGTCGCAGCCAGCGCATAGATATCGCTGCGTGGATCCGTCCCAAGTCCTTGAATCTGTTCGAGGGGAGCATAATTGGGCGTGTAGCCAAAAATGCTCGCACTTGTCGTGACGCGCGATATTTCACCAGCCTGACCTTTTGCCAAACCAAAATCCAGCAGAATAATTTGGCCGCGCGGAGTCAGTTTGAGGTTCTGCGGCTTGATGTCGCGATGGATGATTTGCGGATCCTGCGTGTGAAGATAATCGAGCGCATCCAGCAATTGATCGCCCCAGGTTAAAACCTGGTCGGGCGGAAAGGCAGTGCGCTTTTGCGCCATCATTTGCGACAAGTCATCGCCGGCGATGTATTGCATTGCCAGGAACTGGCCATCACCCTCCGAAAAATGATCGCTGACGCGCGGGAGCGCGGGATGATGCATTCTGGCCAGCAGTCGTGCTTCACGCTCGAACTGCCTTCGCAGCCGCTCGTCTGAAAATAAAGTTTCCTTAAGCGCAATTGTGGTATCGAGCCGTTCGTCAATCGCCTCGTAGACCGCGCCCATGCCGCCCTGTCCGAGTTGCTTGATTACGCGATAACGATTTTGTAATACCAAACCTGAGGCGAGCATTTTTGCTTCTTTTCAGACGTATTCGTAATTGTTTCTTCGATCACAAACCAACACGGGTTTGATCAGATCGAAACGGATTACTCACTAACCGGAGAGACGCAAGAACGCCCGTATTATACACGTGGCAGATGTGCTAAGAAATGAGGTACGACGGGCGGATCCGTTATGTTGAGTGGGCCAGCAATACGGCGTATGCTAAACGCGAATGAGCGAAAACTTTCGTTTGGCCGATAACGAGGTCATCGACGTCGGCGCGCGTAAGCCACGACGTTGGCGGCGTTGGGTATTGGCGGCAATCGCCGTAATCCTGTTGCTATTTTCCCGCGGGCTTGGGATTTTTCTTTCAGCGGCTTGGTTTTCATCGCTCGGATTGTCGAGTGTTTACTGGTACATCTTTAAGCTCAAATTCGGATTGTTTCTGTTATTTGCAATCCTCACCGCCTTGCTGCTGCGTCTCTCATTTTGGGCGTTGGAAAAATGTTTCTCGTCGCACGCGTTAGAAAAACGCACCATTGTCGTTAACAATCAATCCTTCCAATTCGCACCTGAACGTTTCCTGCGTCCGGCATTTTGGGTGGTGTCAATTCTGTTCGCCATTATGTACGGCCTGGCGATGAAAGCGTCATGGCAGACTTTTGCGCTGTATCTTCATCAAGCCCAAACCGCGGTCACCGATCCAGTCTTTAACAAACCCGTAGGTTTTTACCTCTTCTCGCTTCCACTACTCGATTTGATTAGCTCGTGGCTGATAACCCTGGCGTTCGTCGTGCTGGTGGTCTCAATCATTTATTCATTTCTGGCAGCGACGCCGCAACCGGCGTTAAAGACTGCAAGCACAAGTCGCCTTGGGGCCGTTTCTATCGCGCTGGCAGTCTTTCTGCTGTTGCTGGCATGGCGCACCGAACTGTCGCGATTCCCATATCTATGGGAAGAGCACCAAACATTTACCGGAGTTACCTTCGCCGAAGCGCAATACGTTTTGCCGGCGCTGCGCTGGGTGGTGATTGCGTTGATATTGGCAGCGATCGTGGCCTTGCTGAACGCATTTACGAGATGGGGGCTAAAACTTCTTTTGTTGGGCTTGCTGTTACCGGTACTCGTGTTTGTGATAGGCGTGTTACTAGTTCCCGCATATGTCAACAGCTTTATCGTCAAGCCAAACGAGCTTGGTCGCGAGACGCCTTACATCGAATACAACATCGCCTGGACTCGGAAAGCTTTCGGTCTCGAGAATGTCGAGCTGCGCGATTTCAAGGCCGATACCACTGTGGAGTCGTTCGATTTAAACGGAAATCGCGCGACGCTCGATAACATTCGCCTGTGGGACTGGCACGCCCTGCAGGACACGCTGAAACAAATCCAGGCCATCCGCACCTACTACAACTTCCCGGACGTTGACGTCGATCGTTATAAGCTGGGTGGCACAACACGCCAGACAATGATCGCAGCCCGCGAAATCGATCTGAGCAAACTCCCGGATGCCTCGCGCAACTGGATCAACGAGAAACTCATATACACGCACGGCTACGGGGTTACGATGAACACGGCAAATGAGTTCACTGCGGAAGGCATGCCTCGCTTTCTCGTTTCCGACATGCCCGTCAGCGCGGCGACTGCGGAAGTAAAGGTCACACAACCACAGATTTATTTTGGACAGGAAACAGACTCGGATGTTTACGTGCGCACCAGGCAACGAGAATTTGATTTTCCTCAGGAAGGAACAAACAACTACACCACTTACGAAGGCACGGGCGGCATTCCCATCGGCGGTCGAGGGCGGCGCATGTTGCTGGCGTGGGCACTGGGAGATCTGTCCAAGCTGCCCTTCTCAGACGATGTAACAGCCGACAGCCGAATACTTCTGCACCGGAACATCCGTGAAATGGTCAACGGCGTCGCACCATTTCTGATTTACGACAACGATCCGTACATTGTGATTAACTCTGAAGGACGATTGTTCTGGCTGATGGACGCGTTCACGGAATCGGCAACCTATCCGTATTCCCGGCACCAGCAGGTTGCAGACAACAACGTCAACTACATTCGCAACAGCGTAAAAGTCGTAATCGACGCCTACAACGGTTCGGTCAAGTTCTATGTGTTCGACGCGGCTGACCCGCTGATTCAAACTTATCGCAATATATTTCCATGGCTGTTTGACGATGCCAGTCACATGCCGGCAGATCTGCGCGCCCACGTTCGCTACCCCGAAACGCTGATTCGCGCGCAGGGCGAAATCTACGGTTTGTATCACACCCAAAATCCGAAGATGTTCTTCCAACGCGAAGACGTTTGGAGCGTGGCCCAACAGGTTTCGCTTGACGAGCAAAATCGCAAGCAAGTCCAAAACATCGATCCGTACTTTGTGCTCATGCAATTGCCCGGTGAGGATCAGGCCAACGAGTTTGTTTTGATACTTCCTTTCACTCCGGCGAACCGTAACAACATGATCGGTTGGATGGCTGGGCGCTGCGATGGCGAGAATTACGGCAAGCTCCTCATCTACAACTTTCCCAAGTCGCGCCTCGTTGACGGACCGTTGCAAATCGAGGCGCGTATCGACCAAAACGCACAGCTCTCATCACAGTTCACCCTTTGGAACCAGCAGGGCTCGCACGTTTTGCGAGGCCACCTGCTCGTAATCCCGATCGGATCGTCGCTGCTATTCGTCGAACCTATTTACCTAAAAGCCGAGAGCAGCCCGATGCCGGAACTTCGGCTCGTGGTTTTGGCGACGCAGGACCGTCTCGGCTATGGGCCAAGCTTTGGTGAGGCGATGACGAGCCTGTTCGGCGATTTAGCGAAACAACCATCGACCGCCGAGCCAACAGATCGGAATGCAGCCACGAAACCAGGCCAGACCCCAACACCTGCCCCGACGCCGCCGCCTAACACCACAGACAATCTCCAGCAGTTGATAAATAAAGCGTCTCAGGAATTCGACGAATATCAACGGCTAACCTCGCAGGGCAAACTCGCTGAAGCCGGCCAGAAACTGGAGCAGCACAAGCGTACTCTTGAAGAGCTCAAGCGTTTGGCCGCCAAACCATAACGTTCTTGCGAGCCAAAAACCCAGTAATTCCGGCCTTCTCCGTCAATATTGTATAGCGGCTGCGTACACACAGAATTGTGGTTAACAGAGATCGCGGGATTTGGGTTATAGTGACGACCTCCAAATACAGAAGTTAATTTCGCGAGGCTCATTTCGGAGGTTGTCTTTGGCGGGAGCGGCATTTTACGACCTTGAAGGTACCCTGGTCAGCACCAATCTGGTCCATACGCTGGGCTTCTATGCCAGGAATGAGCCGGGCCTGTTCCGCAGCTTCAGAAAGAGCGCGTCGACCCTTCTGAGTTTGCCCGTTTTTGCAGTCACCGATCAGTATAGTCGCAAGGTCTTCAACGATCTCTACTTCAAGCGATATAAGGGGGTGAAAGAGGATCGGCTGCGTTATCTCGCGGATGATCTTTTCTTATCCATCTTGAAACCGGCGGTCTTTCCGGGGACGTACGAACTGCTCGAAAAATCGCGACGCATAGGCTTGCGTCAAGTGGTGGTGACGGGCGCGCTTGACGTTTCGGTCAAGCCGTTGATGGAACACCTGGGCATTGAGGACTACGTTGCCAACCGGCTTGAATTTGTAAATGGCGTCGCCACGGGGCGCTTGCTGCCACCGGTAATGGCTGCGGCAACCAAGGCATCATGGATCAGAGTCTTTGCTGAGCGCGAAGGAATTAGTTTGAGCGATTCCTACGCATATACGGACAGCATGAGCGATTTGCCGATGTTATCGATCGTGGGCCATCCCGCCGCGATCAATCCCGACATGAGACTGAGGCAGACGGCACTCCATCATGATTGGCCGATTCTGAATCTGAAATGAGCGTTAATGGTAAATAGTAAATGGTCCGGCCAGTGAGCTGGAAACGGAACTAATCATCGCAAACCGATTAGGCTATCTCGACCGATCGACGTTTGAAGAATTGCTTGTGACGTTGAATCAAATCGGTCGTTTGATAGCGGGCTTGGTGCGTTATTTGACCTGTTCAAACACAAACTAAAACAAATCACCTTTCGCCGCTCCTGGCCATTTAGTATTTACGACTTACCATTTACCAAAACTATGGCCCTACAACTAAGACGAAAAACGCACGAATCGGTAGTCTACATAGATCGCGACAGCGCGCCGCGAATAATGCCGTCCGGTGAGGATTTCATCCTCGAAGATCTTCCCATCGGCACGCGCGTGCTTTATCCAAATCCGCCGATCAAAGGATTGCCAAATCGCGAAGCCGCAATTCGCTACGCTTTAAACCATCCTCACGGATGCGATCCCCTATTTGCCCAGCTTGAGCCGGGCATGCGCGTGACTGTTGCCGTCGATGACATTAGCCTGCCTCTACCGCCGATGGCAACGCCTGACATTCGTCAAACAATCCTCGAAATCGTGCTGGATATGCTGGCGGGGCACGGCGTCGACGACGTGCACATCATTATTGCCAATTCCCTTCACCGCAAAATGACGGAATGGGAAATGAAGCGGATGGCCGGCAAACGAATTTTTGATGAGTACTATCCGGACCGTTACTACAATCATGACGCCGAGTGGGTCGATGGATTGATCAAGATCGGCGAAACGAAACATAAGGAACCGCTGACGCTCAATCGCCGCGCAGCCGAATCTGATCTGCTTATCTACGTCAATATTAACCTCGTGCCGATGGACGGCGGCCACAAGTCCGTCGCGGTTGGTTTGTGCGACTACGAATCTTTGCGCGCTCACCATGAACCGCAAACTATTCGCGATTCAGACTCCTACATGGATCCGGCGAAGTCCGAGTTGAACCACAAGGTGCACCGTCTCGGCAAGATTGTCGACGAAACACTGAACGTGTTTCACATCGAGACGGCAATCAACAATCGCATGTACAAGGGCGACATGGACTTTTTGCTGAAGAACGAGGACGATTTTACCGCGTTCGATCGCATGAAGTTTGAGGCGATGCGTTACACCATGAACAAGCTGCCGCGTCCGGCGCGTCGCAAGCTGCTTCATTCAAAACCGGCGCAATACGAAATGATTGCCTGCCATGCGGGCAAAACCGAGCCGGTCCACGAGCGCATTATCGAAAAAGCTTTTCAGCAGTACGCGATCCCCATTCGCGGCCAATGCGACATTTTGATTACCGGCATCCCCGACATTTCGCCGTACAACGTCTACTCGATTCTTAACCCGTTGCTGGTCCAGGTGATGGGTTTGGGCTATCACTTTAATTTCTATCGCAATAAACCGCTGTTAAAGAAGGGTGGTGTTTTGATCATTCATCATCCCTGTTATGACGAATTCGATCACAAGTTTCACCCGAGCTACATCGAATTTTTCAACCGGCTGTTGCCGGAAACGCGCGACGCATTTGTGCTTCGCGACAAGTACGAACGCGAGTTCGCGAATAATCCGAGTTACGTCGAAATGTACCGGCGCGGCAATGCCTATCATGGCGCGCATCCATTTTTTATGTGGTATTGGGGCGAGAATGGCCGCCAGCATGTAGGCAAAGTCATCGCGGCGGGCGCCGAGAACGCGCACGTGCCGGCAATGCTCGGCTGGGACCGCGCGGACAATCTGACGGAAGCGATCGCCATGGCGCGGAGCTACATGGGAAATTCGGCGGAGATTACGATGCTGCATCAGCCGATGATTGGAATTGCGGATATGGAGTAACGAGTAGCACAGATTTTAATCTGTGCTGGTTCGATAGCGCGCGCGGCAGGGGTTGCAGACCAAATAAATTGAAGTACGTGCTCTTGTCAGTACCGCCTGCGGTAGCGGGCGGGTTTCTTAGACGAAATATATCGATTGAAGTACGTGCTCTTGTCAGTACCCCCTGCGGTAGCGGGCGGGTTTCTTAGACGAAATATATCGAATGAAGTACGTGCTCTTGTCAGTACCGCCCTGCGGTAGGCGGGCGGGTTTCTTAGACCGAATACACAGACTGAAGTCTGTGCTACTTAAAGTCTGTGCTACTTAAAATGAAGCTTTCAGCCACTGAAATCTATCGCGATCGTAAGATCTTTTTGATCGGCAGTACGGGCTTTCTCGGCAAGGTCACGCTCAGCATGTTGTTGGATCGATTCCCGGACGTCGGGCGGGTTTACGTGACGGTGCGCGCGCGATCCCAGGAAGAATCAGAGGTGCGGTTCTGGAACAATGTTATTACTGCGCCGCCATTCAACCCATTGCGTGAACGCTACGGGACCCGCCTCGAAGGTTTCATTCGCGACAAAGTGGTTGTCGTCGGCGGCGATATCGGCGATACGAATCTTGGTTATAGTGAAGAGCAAGCCCAGCGAATTGCGGATGACATCGACGTCGTACTCAACAGCGCCGGCAACGTAACTTTCAATCCCACGCTTGAGAGTGCTTTGCGCACGAATGTCGTCGGCACGCAAAACGTCATTGCGTTTGCAAAACGGATGAAGCGGCCGGCGCTGATTCATGTTTCTACTTGCTTCGTCGCCGGCAACCGCTCCGGTCCGGTTTGGGAAAACGACCAAGTAGTCAGTTACTTTCCGCGCAAGGACGAGCTAAAGGGAGTTGAATTTTCGGTCGAAGAGGAAATTCGCGATTGCGCAAAGCTTGCCGAACGCGTGCGCGAAGAAGCTCGCGACGCAATGATGGTCGCGCATTTTCGCGAACTCGCACGTAAGCGACTTAATGAAGAAGGCCGGGACGTTGATGATCCCGACGCTTTGGGTCTGGCGGTGGCGCGGGAACGAAAAGTGTGGACGCGTACTCGTTTGACTGAGTTGGGTGTCGAGCGCTCGGCGTTTTGGGGTTGGCCAAACATTTACACTTACACCAAGTCGCTGGGCGAACAATTGGTCGCCGCGGAGACCGGAATTATTCGCAGCATAGTGCGGCCCAGCATTGTTGAATCGGCGCTTTCGTATCCGTTTCCGGGTTGGAACGAGGGCTTCACGACCACAGCGCCCATCATCTTTCTCGTTCTTAAAGGCCAAACTCAAATTCCTGCTAATGACAAACTGATTCTGGACATTACGCCGGTCGATCAGGTGGCGTCGGTCATGCTTGCGGTCTCGGCACAGGCATGCGTCGAGCAACCGGAACTCGTTCACCAGGCAGCCACCGGCGATTCAAATCCCAACAACATGGATCGCATCATCGGTCTCGTTGGACTGTACAAGCGCAAACATTTTCAGGAGAAGGACTCTGGAATTAAGTTCGCCAATCGTCTCCTCGCCCGCATGGAGCCACGGCCGGTGGACACGTCGAAGTTCGAGAGAATGTCCGTTCCGATGTTCAACTCGGCAGCGAAGAAAGCTTCGAAGCTCTTGGATCGCGCCCGACCAAAGTGGGGCGGCGGCCGCGCGGTCGAAGTGATCGATCGCTTAAAGTCCAGTATCGATCGGATTGAAGAAATCACGGAAGAAACCGTTGAAGCGTTTGATATGTTTCGTCCCTTCACGATCGAAAACGCGTACGTCTTTCGATCGGACAACGTACGCTCGTTGTTTGCGCGGCTCAATAGTGAAGAGCGTGAATTGCTCTTATGGAATCCAGAAGACATCGATTGGTACGACTACTGGCTGAACATTCACCTACCCGGCTTGAAAAAATGGGTGTTTCCGACGCTTGAAGAAGACATGCGCGCGCAGCCCAAGCGCATTTACACGTATCGCGACCTGCTGGAGCTGTTTGAGACTTCCACGAAACGCCACGCGACACGCGTTGCGATGCGCATTGAACGCGACGGTCACAAAGAACAATACACTTACGCGGATCTACGCGAGCTCGCGACGCGGGCGGCCGGCTTCCTGG
>DATENN010000294.1:0-9726 GCA_035275045.1 Pyrinomonadaceae bacterium | reverse complement strand
CGCTATCGCGAGCGGTTCGGCATTCGCGTTCCTTTGAAATAAAAGTAGTCGTTCAGCGCGGCGTTGTCGCGGGCATCCGCGCGCTATCGCGAGCGGTTCGGCATTCGCGTTCCTTTGAAATAAAAGTAGTCGTTCAGCGCGGCGTTGTCGCTGGCATCCGCTCGCTATCGCGAGCGGTTCTGCATTAGTGAAAAGCCGTCCACAATCTTGCGATCATGGACGGCTTCGGTGAACTGTTCGGATTGGCCTGTGACTACTGGCGTGCTTCCTGAAAAGGAGGAGCACTTGCAGTGAGACGACTGAACCGAAATCCTAACGAGTTAGTTTCTGGTTCAGAGGTCAGGCCGCAGCCACCTCACTGTGATAAGAACTCATATATTTTTGAATCACCTCCTTTCCAGTGTTGGCGCGATAATAAAATAGGAGTCCGCAGGCGTCAACCGCTTTTTGTTTTTCAATAAATTGGAGGTTAACTAATTCCAGTCCCACCAACTCCGACCTTTGCAATAGCCGTCAACCGCGTGCTGGACACCAAAAAAGTAAGCCAGTTCGCGATAGTCGTCACAGTCGTAAATCACGAAGTCCGCATTCTTGCCCGGCTCTAAAGAGCCAATTCGATCGCCGCGGCCTAAACTGTAGGCGGCGTTAATCGTTGCTGCGGTGATCGATTCAGCAGGCGTCATCTTCATGTGCGTTGAAGCCAAGGAAAGAATCATCGGCATCGAAGGCGTGGGCGAAGATCCAGGATTGAAGTCGGTCGCCAAAATCACGGCAAGACCAGCGTCAATCATCACTCGAGCCGCCGGGTAGCGACCCGACCCGAGCGCGTAAACCGAACCGGGCAACAACACCGGCTGTACAGCGGCAGACTTCAAGGCCCCGATGCCCTCAGCATCCGTGTGCTCCAGGTGATCGGCCGTCGCCGCTGACAATTCAGCAGCCAGTTTCGCGCCACCCGACAACGACAGCTGATCGGCGTGGATGCGGAGTTTTAGACCCTGACTGCGCGCCGCAGAAAGAATTGTGCGCGATTCTTTCGTAGTGAAAGCATGCTCGTCGCAGAAGACATCGCAATACTCTGCCAATCCTTCCTGCGCGATGCGCGGCAACATCTCTTCAATTAATAGCGAAACATATTTTTCGCGACTGGATTTGTATTCCGGTGGAATTGAATGCGCGCCCAGAAAAGTCGGCACATAATGCAGCGGAGTTTCTGCGTTCAGTCGTTTGATTGCCCGCAGCATCTTTAGTTCATCTTCCAGGGTCAGCCCATAACCTGATTTTGCCTCAACCGTCGTCGTACCATTCGCCATAAACCAACCCGCATATCGCTTGCCTCGCTCAACCAATTCATCGAGGGTGGCGGCACGGGTGGCGTTAACGGTTGACTGAATGCCACCACCCCGCGTCGCAATCTCCTGATACGTCACACCGGCTGCGCGCTCTTCAAATTCATCCGCCCGCGTTCCCGCAAACACGGGGTGGGTGTGCGCGTCCACAAATCCCGGCAGAACAATTCGATTATTCGCATCAAGGACTTCATATTCGTTTGTTATCAAAGGAAGCAACGCCTCGCGTGCGCCGGTTTTTTCGACGCGGCCATCGCGCACCAGCATGGCGCCGTCTTTGACGATCGACAGCTCACGCAATTCCGGGCCAACTCGCGGTCGAGCAGGCCCGGAAAGAGTTACCAATTGTGAACAGTTTATTACCGCAATCGAATTGAGCAAGACTATGCTTCCCTGTACAACCAGGCGCCGGCAATCGTGGCGATAATGTATTCGACGAGGCCCCACACAAAAGCAATCATCATCATGCTCATGGGAATGCCGAACAGGTACATGTTGATGACGCCGCTGTACAGGTAGATGGCAAACCACAAAACAACCGCAGCCACGACCGCGGCTTTTGGTCCCGGACCCATGCGCGGCCGAACTAACGCATACAACCACACGGCAACGATGCCGAGAATAAACGTCATCACGACTGCAATGATGATGAAGTTGCTGCCTGGATCTTTAAAACCGTGTTCAGTGAAGAAACTCTTCATCTGAGCGCCGAGTATTTTTTCATTCAGCAAAAACTCACCGATATTCAAAATCAGTCCGGCGAGCAGACCGCCGAGAAACACGCGTCCGAAGTTCATGATCTTTACATCCCTCCTTTGGGGGTTTAGGTGGTTGGGAATACTTCGCGGCGCATGATTATCACAACAATCACTTCGCACGCCAGCGAAATTCTGAAGTTAAGCGGCTGATTGTCGCCGGCCTGTCGTTGTGCGCCGCTGACCCAAAATGAAAACCAGAGCGCCGATGCTGTTCGCAACTATTACCACCGCCGTAATTTTTAGAGCGAACGACAAGCGGCTTTGTACTTCGATGATGGGAACAATAGTCAACGCGATTGCCAGCAACGAAACCAGCAACCCCGACGCGCACGCCACTTTCAACCAGGCGGGCGCAGCGATGTCGAACTTTTTCATTCCGGCCAGCGGTATGGCGAACAGGACCACGTAAGTCGAGGCATAGAAAACCGTGGCGGCGTTGTCGACTAATTGAAAGGCCTCCTGATGGCCCACGCCAATCAGACTTGCGAGGCCAAAACCAAGCGTGAAGGCGCCGACAAACAGAATAGAGTTTACGGGGGTTTTGTAACGCTGGTGCAGCCGGCTGAACCAAGACGGCAAGAGACTGTCCCAACCGGCAACCATCGGCAGCCGTGTATTGCCGGTGAAGTAAATACTCATCAACGCGATCTGACGCATCACTACTCCGATTATCGCAATCGAAATAATCTTGCCCACCCAGCCAAACGAACCAAAGCCGCGCGTTAGCACTTGTGGAATTGGTCCGATTAGATCCACGTCCTCTGGTTTGACGTAAGCCAGCACAGCACTGGTCCCCAGAATAAACATCAAGGCGATGATCGGCGCGGCGATTATGACTGAACGGGTAATATTTCTGGCGGGAGCGCGACATTCACCGGCAACGATCGCGACGTACTCGAAACCGGTCAACGCACCAAGGGCAAGCTTGCTAAAAATGTTGACGTTGAAAGCAGTCATTGCTGGCATGGCAACCGCAAACGGGTGATACTCGTGCAAGTCACCGCGCGCCAGACTGAAAAATGGAAGCAGTATCAACGTTATGAAAGTAGCCAACAGCATCAAACCGCCGGCGTTATGCACCCACTTGCCCAGGGCCAGACCACGCAACGACGCAACGGTGATCGCCGCTACCAGCAGGCAACTCATGAAGGTTATGAACCATTTGCTGCCGCGCATCCAATCTGCCGCCGGTCCCAGCGCATAAGACAAATTCGTGGTAACGATCAGCCCGATGCCCGACAGAACCAGGATGCCGAATATCCAAAGGTTCCACGCAACCATGAAGGCAACGAAATCATTAAACGCCAGTCTGGCCCATTGATATAGGCCGCCTTCGAGCGGCATTCGACTGTTCAAATAAATAACGACTGCAGCGAGCGGAATATAGAAGGTGAGAATGGCGAGCGACCACATTATCAACTGCGAGTGGCCAAGCTTGGCGGCGGCGCCAACCCAGATCGTTCCCACTACGAAAACGATTTGCGTCAGCACTAAATCAAAGAGACCTAGTTCTTTTTTGAAGACGGCACTGCGCCGCTCGACTTCTTGTTCGAGGGATGCGAGTTGTGAACTTGAAGGCGGGTCCTGCATGAAAGTTAAGTTGAAGCAGGCCTCCTATTGCCCGGCTCCAGACGAATGGTCATAAACGATGCGCCAGCCCTGTTTCGTACGCCGCATTATCAATGTTGATCTGCCATGAGGTTCGTCTTTGGCTCGTTGCAAATGCCAGCTCATTAGCACCAGAGCTGTGTCGTTCGCGAGCGGCGTAATTTCGACGTCCGAGAAACTCAGCGTGCCCATCTTTTCGCGGGTGTCGTAATTCTTTTTGTAACGCTCGAGCACCGTTTGCCAGCCGCGCGTTACTGTTGCCCCGCCAACGAACACTGTTTTCTCGGAACGATCGTAACCGGCCATGAAGTTGTCGATGTCGCCGCGGTTCCATGCAGCAGTTTGTTCATCCAGCACTGCCTTTATTGCCGCCGCATTTTTCGTGTCACGGGAATTAGAGTTCTGAGCCCCGGTCGCGCCTGTAGCGATAAACAAAACACATGCAGCCAGCATCATTCGATGTCGCATTTTTTCACCCTTTCTGTAACCAGGCGCGAATGTCATCGCGCATTGCCGGGACAATTTCATGGGCCGCATCGTAACTCTTAAAAGTTACATTGCGCGCTCGCAATTTCAGCCGCTCTTCATAATCGGCCACGCGTTCGGGCGGATAAAATTCGTCGCGCCTTCCGGCGAGATGGAAAACGCCTGCCTTCGTCGGTTTGTAGCCGTCACTCGTTTCCCAGTCGCCGGGCAGACCGCCGCAGATGCCGGCCACGCCCCTCATAACATCCGGATAAGTAAACGCAAATCGATAATTTAGCGCGCAGCTTTGCGAAAAGCCGAGCAGATAGACGCGCGTGGGATCAATCACCTGTTCTCTTGTTTGCGTATCAATCACATCGAGCAAAGCCTGGTGATGGAGTTGCACTGAATCTTCGGGATGAAAATTCGACAGCCAGCCGAAACCATAGCGCAATGGACCACCCGGCTGCTTTGGTTCTTTCAGATGTTGGTGAAACCCCTGCAGCGCAACTATGCTGAAACCTACAGGCGCCATCTGTGTGGCCTCGCGGCCCATCTGCTTTTTATTTGCTCCGTAACCATGCAGCGCGATCAGCAACGGGGCGTTGGCTCGATCGGCCGGGTAAACGTCATAATAAATCTTGCACGCTGCTGTCAGCGTTCGTTCGACCGGGTCAACCTCAGGCGCGCTCATAAAGCGCAAGCTTATAACAGATAAGACCGGGCCGCGGTAGTCACATGTCCGAGCCCGTCCGCGACTTCGCGTTCGTCAAGGAGTCGACGAGTTCGAATAGCCTTCGCGTTCGCGCCATTGCGAATTGTGCGACCCCAGTTTTGCGCGGCGACAAATTGAAAATCGGCGATTGGAAATCGGCAATATCGATGTCTCGTTGCATTCAGTGTTAATGAAAGTTACGATGCGTCAAAGCGTCGTTATATCTATTTTTTCGAGAGGTGCGGCAATGAAATTTCCTGGCGGACTAAACATTCAACAGATGATGAAGCAGGCGCAGGTAATGCAGGAGAAGATGCAGAAAGAGATGGAAGAGATGCGCGCCGAAGCTTCAGCCGGTGGCGGTGTTGTCAGCGTTACCATGAAAGGCAACCACGAAATTGTTTCACTGAAGATCGATCCCGAAGCCGTCAAGGAAGGCGACGTTGAAATGTTACAGGACATGATCCTTGCCGCTATCAACGAAGCCAACCGCAAAGTTGAAGAAGCCATGAAGGGCAAACTTGGTGGAATGCTGCCGCCGGGGCTGGGAGGATTGCTGGGATAAGGCCATGAACTTTGTACTTTGAACTTTGTACTTTGAACTTTGTACTTTGAACTTTAAACTTTGCACTTTGAACTTTGTACTAAGTCGACCGCTTGCGCCCCGAAGTACGGCTTTAACCAAGTACGAAGTTCAAAGTACAAAGAACAAAGAATGTTTCTATGCTCGAATACGCAGAACCGGTCACCAAACTCATCGACGAACTAAAACGCTTGCCCGGTATCGGGCACAAGTCGGCGCAGCGGCTCGCGTTTCACATCATGCGCGCGCCTGAAATCGATCTCGATCGTCTAATCAATTCAATGCGCGAAGTAAAACAGCGCATCGTGCTGTGCTCGACTTGTAACAATCTCACCGACATCGATCCCTGCCGCATATGTGCTTCGCCGACCCGCGATCACTCAGTAATTTGCGTCGTTGAAGAGCCGCACAGTCTGGTCGCGGTGGAAAAGACCCGCAGCTTCAAAGGTGTCTATCACGTGCTGCACGGAAGCCTGTCGCCGATTCGGCACATTGGTCCAAACGAGCTGCACCTCGCCAATCTCTTGCCGCGACTCAAACCGGAGAATAACGATGGCCTGGAAGTGAGCGAAGTGATCCTGGCAACGAATCCAACCACCGAAGGTGAAGCAACGGCGAATTACATCAGTCGATTGCTAAAGCCGCTCGGCCTGCGCGTGACGCGCATCGCGATGGGAATGCCGGTCGGAAGTGATCTGGAATACGTCGATGAGGTTACGATGGACAAAGCGCTCGCTAATCGACATGAAATCTAATGCGGACGTTTGAAAGCAACAGACACTTACCATTTATCATTTGACATTTCTCATTTGTCATTGAAGAGCATCAGGTCAGCCATCAGCGGCTCGACGAACCTTTACCACGAAATACAGATTGTAGTAATTCAATCCGTAGCTATGTCGCAGTTAGTTAAATACAGATTGTCGTAATTCAATCTGTAGCGGCACGTTCGTAAAATAACAACGGACGACTAACAACGAACAACCATCGGTTCAAATGACAAATGATCAATGTCAAATGATAAATGGAAAACTTCTTATGCTTTCAACGCTGCACTGACTCATCGCTCAGAAGCGCACAGTCTCAACCGGCGCATTCCTTTTACAGTCTCCACATGACGCAGCATCGTCGTACATACGCGCGTCAAATTCGACCAGCGACTTGATGCGCACATCGTTAATGTGATCGGGCGCGCCAGTGAACTTCACAATTGTTCCGCAACCGATTACTTTCGAGCCCAGCGATTCCACCAGCTTCACCGTCTCTTCGATTGCCTGGCCGCTGCGAATAATATCGTCGACGATGATGCAGGGGTTCACTTCTCCTTTATTGATGTACTGCCGAAACATTCGCTTGCCGCCTTCCTGTTCGGCCCAATAAATCTGCTCGGCGTTAAGCGCATCGCGAACGCCAAACGCGACCGGAATGCCGCCGGAACTTGGACTGATGATGGAGACTTTAGGTAGTTGACTCGAGATGTCGCGATCCAGGCGAAACTTTCTACTTAGCGCAACGGCAAGCACGCGCGCGGTGTCGTAGTAACGAAACGCGAGTGGCATTTGAAAGTAATGCGGAGAATGTTTTCCATTGGGATAAACGAAATGGCCTTCTCGAAAAGCGCCGGTGCGCTTCAGAATCTGCATCACAGTATCGGACGACGGAATCAGGTCAACCATTTTTTTCTCCTGGCATTTATTAATACTGAGCAATGAGTGCTGAGCAATAAGTTGGTTACAGCTCCGCACTCATTTTTTTGCGCCCCAGCATACCTCATTCCCCGCGTTTCCCTCTATCAGCGAGTGCAAGTTTTACCAGTCGCACTTGGTCAGCAGGTAATCCGTTTGGTAGTTCGTTTACATCAAACCAGCCGGCCCCTTTGATCTCAAAACTCAATTCATCAGCACCACTCGCGGCGCGCGCCGTGTATACAATTTCAATTTGATTGACGTTCTTAAACGCGCGCGCAGTCAGTAACCTCAAGTCCTTCATTTCCAGACCAACCTCTTCTCTCAGCTCACGTTGGACCGCGAGCTGCGGTTGTTCTCCATACTCAATGAAGCCGCCCGGAATTCCCCAACCTGAACCCGCGCGGAAACGGTGATTCAGCAACAAGACCCGGCCTTCGGCGTTGGTAACAATTGCCGCGGCCGTCACCGTAAAACGTGGTTGCGCGGACCGCACCGACCAGTTCTTAAGCTTTCGTGGTAATCGCCGCCAGATTGCGGCGGCTAGATCTTTGAGCATTCGAGCCGAGCATAGCACGCAACGGATTTCCCATTACAATTTCCGATTTGCGATTTTCGATCTAAGCCGCACCAGCTACCGCAGGTGGTACTGACTTGATTCCACCGCTCCTGATATTCATGGATTGACCGCCGCTTGAGTTCCTCGGTAAGATTCTGGCGCAATCCACTTCTACTGCATCTTGATCAGCGTTTATGACTGCTACTTCTGCCACCGAGCGAAAGGACCAGGCGACACCTGCAACACCGCCTGTTCCGAAACGCATTACAAACGCCCAAACCGTCTGCAACGAGAAAAATGAAAAAGGCAAACCTTGCTGGGGTCACCTGAAACAGTTGAAGACCGCCGGCGAGCCAGCCGAAGTTCATTTGCGCGGCGACGACGTTTTATTCAAATGCCAAACGTGCGGCACTTATTACATGGGCCCGCCCCTGGGCCATGTGCGCGATCCGCATAAACAGTCGAGATTCGTAGAAGCGGAGTTGTCGGCGTTGTTACAAGCGGCGGGCGGCACGCTTCCGGTGATCAAGAAAGATGCGCGTGGCGTTTTTGTGATGGAAACAACGCACGCCCCCGGCGCTGCGGCGACGGCTGCACCCAAATCCGCCGCCGCCCCTGCCTCGACGCAACCGGTGGCGGAAAAGGCCCCGGCCACCGCTGTCGCTGCGAAACCTGCGGCGTCACCCGCTGCAACCAAACCCGCGACAAAACTCGGCGCCGATCCGAATCGCCAACTGTTCCATCGTTCGACGTACTCGGGCTTTAAGGATATTGGACCAGTTGCGGGTGAATCGTTTGCGGAAAAGGTAGCGCGTTTGAAGGAACTGTCGGCGGCGGCAAAACGTCGGGCCGAAGAAGGTGGAGAGCCGGTTGCGCCAAGCGCGCCGGTTGAAACGGCATCTGCTGAAGTCGCGTCTGCACCGGTTCAATCCCCGGTCGCTGACGTCATAAAACCTGCAACACCTGCTGCCTCGGCAGAACCAGCCCATAAACCAACTGGTCAGGCCGATCGCACGCTGTTTCTACGCTCGACTTATTGCGGCGTTACTGACACCGGACCAGTTGCCGGTGAAACGTTTCAACAAAAGGTGGCTCGCTTAGCGGCGCTGGCGGCGGCTGCAAAACAAAGAAGTGAAGGCGGCTAATAAGAATTACGGTGTTTCCAAATGAGCGACCCTGCGGCGGTCGCCGTTCTGGTCTTGCGGCCTTCCTGAATCAGTCTAGCAATGGTCTGTACGTTTGCGTACGATCGCAGCGATTTTGCAAGGCCAGTATTATTCAAGTCTTCATTCTTCGATCTTAGTTGATTGCCTTCCGCTCCAATCCAGGAATTCGCCACCTCTGCTATACACGTGATCAAAACTAAACTAGACTTAAGCTAATTCAAAAATTGATTGCGACCCGGTTGCGTCTTGTAAAACTCAACACCGGGCTCGCGCCAAAGGGCCGCATATTTGTGGCAAGCAACAAACCCACATCGGAACGAGGTCGCCGCAAAGCCAGACAGCAAAGCAATGGCAGGGATGACTTTCTCGTCGTCGGGTCAGGCGCGTCAGCCGGCGGCATCCAGGCGCTGAAGCAATTCTTTGCAAACGTTCCACTCGACGGCGACATGGCGTACGTGGTAGCCCTCCCCATGTCGCCGGAATACGAAAGTAAGCTCGCAGAAATTCTGCAAGCGATCAGAGCGATTCCGGTCACGCAGGTCCGCGATCGAATCAAGATCCATCACGACAGTGTTTATGTGATCCCGCCCCAGTTGCAATCCGTCAACGAGGAATTAACCACTGTAAACCAGGAACTGAAAATAAAAATCGAGGAGCTCAGTCACGCTAACAACGACTTTAGCAACCTGATGAACTCTACGGACATCGGCACGATATTTTTGGATCGCGACTTCAAAGTCAAACTGTTTACTCCACGCGCTCGCGATGCTTTCAATCTCATATCGTCGGACACCAACCGCCCGCTCGCCGACATTACGCACCGGCTGAAATACGATGA
>DATENN010000293.1:0-3628 GCA_035275045.1 Pyrinomonadaceae bacterium | reverse complement strand
AATTGGCGTGACATCGAGCCCGACGTGCACGGCGCCCGGCACGATGCCTTTTTTCTTGATGTCACGACCGGCAAAGCCGACCGTGAAGACTGGGCCAATGAAAGGAATAGACTTCAACACCTTCTTGGTAATTTCCCAGCCGCCACGTTTGACGATTCCTTTTTTCCTGATTTGAGCCATAAACAAATCTCGCGGCGCAGCTTAACCCTTACATGTTGCGCGAACTTCACAAAACGTCGCGGGCCTTCAATGTCGCGGCCCAATTCCTGTGTTAGCATGAGCCCGCAAAAGCACCATTTCTGATTCGGTAGGATGTCATTGCGCGTCGCAAAGTTGTTGATGATCGCCGTTTGCCTTAGCGGCCTTTTGCTTTCCTGCAACAAATCCAACTCGTCGACGGCAAAACTTCTCATCTACACGCCGCACGGTCAGGACATGCTGCGAGACTTCGTGGCCCAGTACAAAGCGCAGCATCCGGAAGTTGAAGTGCAATTCCTCGACATGGGTTCGCGCGAGATTCTCGATCGCGTGCGTGCTGAGCGCAATCGCCCGCAAGCTGACTTATGGTGGGGCGCGGCGCATACCACCTTTCAAACTGCAGCCGAAGAAAACCTGCTGGCGCCGTACCGGCCGTCGTGGGCCGCCAGCGTTCCCGCAGCCAGTCACGATGCGAACGACAACTGGTATGGAACTTACGAGACGCCGGAAGTTTTGGTCTATAACAGTGAAGCGGTGAAGCCAGAGGAAGCGCCGAAAGACTGGGACGACGTGCTGGATGCAAAGTGGCGCGACAAGATCCTCATTAGAAACCCCAATCCGTCAGATTCGATGCGCGCGATTTTCGGGGCAATGATCTGGCGTTTCTATAAGGACAGCGGTTCGCCGGATAAGGGATACGATTGGCTGCGGCGTCTTGATGCGAACGTCCACGAATACACGGCCGATGGAACTCTCTTGATGCAAAAGCTGGTGCGACGCGAGGGTGTGATCACGCTGTGGAACCTGCCTGACGTTTGGATTTACAAGGACCAGAAGAGCTTTCCGATCGGTTATAACTTTCCGGCAAGCGGCACTCCAGTGATAACTGATGGCATTGCGATCGTGCGTGGCTCGCAACACGAAGCCGAAGCAAAACGCTTCTACGAATTTGTAACAACACCGGAAGCGCTGACACTTGCGGCGAAAAAATATTACCGCATTCCGGTGCGCACAGATCTGGACCGCACACAGTTGCCGGCGTGGATGAATGAAAAAGTCAACGCAATGCCGCTTGACTGGGATGTTTTGCGTAAACTGAGCGGCGACTGGTTGCGTTATTGGGACACTGAGATTCGCGACCACAATAAGCAGTAAAGAACATCCGCTGATTACGCCGATTACACGGATTAAGACCGGGCTTTGAACAACAATATTTCCTTCCAAACTTTCTTAACGGTCATGGCTTCTGCGTAATCTGTGTAATCTGCGGATTAAAAACATGTCACTGCTTTCGCTGCAAAACATTTCCAAGAATTACGGCGCAACGGCGGCGGTCGTGGATATCTCGCTCGCCGTCGAGCGCGGCGAGTTTTTTGGCCTGCTTGGACCATCCGGATGTGGCAAGACGACAACGCTTCGCATGATCGCCGGCCTCGAGAAACCCGACGCAGGCGCCATCGAATTCGATGACCGAGACATCACCAACTCGCCCGCGGAGCGGCGCGGTTTTGGCATGGTCTTTCAGAACTACGCGTTGTTTCCTCACTTAAACGTAGGTGAAAACGTAGCGTTCGGGTTGCGCGCGCGGCATCGGCCAAACGTGGAAATTAAGGAGCGCGTGCGCAGCGCTTTGGAGCTGGTCCAACTCCCGAATTACGAAAGGCGGCGTGTCGATGAGTTGTCGGGAGGACAACAGCAGCGAGTCGCGATCGCGCGTGCCATTGCTATCGAGCCGGCGCTGTTGTTGTTTGATGAGCCACTTTCGAATCTTGATGTGACTCTGCGTGAAGAGACCCGAGGCGAATTACGCGAACTGGTTCGCAGGCTCGGGCTGACCGCAGTTTACGTTACTCACGATCAGGAAGAAGCATTTGCTCTTTGCGATCGCATCAGCGTTATGGTTGGCGGACAATTACTGCAAACCGGTGCGCCGCGCGAACTATACGAGCGGCCGGCCAAGCTGGCGGTCGCACGTTTCCTGGGACGAAATAATTTCATCAAGGTGATGCGGCTTAGTTCCAGCAACGAAAATAGCGGCGAATTCAAAACGTTGGACGGAGGCCACACTTTGCATCTTGCAATAGCCAGATCCGATCTGGGTCCGCTGAACAAGCCGTGCACACTCGCCATCCGTCCCGAGCATGTTCAGGTGAGTTCAAAATCCGACAAGATTGAAAACTCAATTCCGGCGGAGGTGCGCGAAATTAATTTTGCCGGCGCCACCTCAACATTGAAGTTGGACGCAAATGGTTTGGCTTTGGAGGCTCTCGTGTTGCAGCCGAATAGCTATTCGCCCGGCGCGCGTTGTTTTGCGACCCTACCAGCGGATCGTATCCAGTTGCTGAAGGAATGACTGTCGGTTCAATGGGCTGAGAGTTTTCCCAGTTCCGGCGGAGTTCCCGTTATCGTATCGTCGATCCCCTTCCTAGGGCGCGGTCCCAATGACTAAAGATAATTCCGCACCGGTCGGGCAAAAACGAACATCAGACGGCAAAGCCGCAACGATAGCGCCTCGTGTTGGTTTGCTATTGATCATTGGCCTCGTCCTCCTCTACGGCGTCATCTATCCGAACCTACACGTCGTCGCGCTCTCCCTCCAACACGATGGCCAGTGGTCGCTGCAAAACTACCGCGAGATCCTTTCGCAACGCCTGGTACTTAAGGCAATTGTTTCAAGCGTAGGAATTTCGATTTTTACAGTTGCGCTGTGCGCTGCCATCGGTGTACCACTCGCATTTTTGTTTGAACGCTATGCGTTTCCCGCGCGCCGCTTGTTCTCAACGCTCGCTGCCTTGCCACTTGTACTACCGCCGTTGGTCGGCACGGTCGCATTCATCTTTCTTTGCGGCGAGTCGGGCATTCTCGCGCGAGTCCTGCAGTCAGCTTTACATCTCGAGCGGGCGCCGTGGTCGTTGCGCGGCTGGCCTGCGCTGCTGCTATTTCATGCTTACACCATGTACCCGTTTTTCTATGTCCTGACTGGCGCAGGGCTGGGCCGTATCGACGCGTCATTGGCAGAAGCTGGAAGAAGTTTGGGCGCCGGGCGGTTGCGCGTTCTCGCGCGCATTGTGTTGCCGCAATTAACACCTTCACTTGTGGCAGCCGCGTTACTCACTTTCATGACGTCAATGGCTTCGTTCAGTGCGCCGCTATTGTTCGGCGGCAGCGTTCGTATGCTGACGTTGGAGATTTACACCGCGCGCCAACGTGGCGATCTAACAATGGCGCTTACTGAAACGGTAACGCTGGCGGTGATTTCGCTCAGCGCCCTGTTCCTCTTCCAGCGTTATGAAGGAACGCGACGTTTCGCCGCGGCAGCAATGAAGGGAGCGGCAAAGACTCGGCGCACAATAACCGGCGGGCGCACCCGCACAATTGCAGTAACCTTCGGGATGCTGTTTTCAATTGCGCTGGTTCTTCCCGTGCTTAC
>DATENN010000292.1:0-8899 GCA_035275045.1 Pyrinomonadaceae bacterium | reverse complement strand
AGCCGACGGCACTGTTTTCTTTTTGGAAGCCAGTAATCCGCGTGGGCAGGAAACGGCCGCAGCCCGCGGCGACGATCTGTGGCGCTATCGCTTGAGCGATCGTAAAGCAGTAATTTTTGCAACCGGCGTCGGCGGCTACGATGTCAGCACCGACGGCCACAAGTTGGTATATCGAACGCCCACGGCCGGGGCCACGACGGCCGGCGTTACGCCTGCCGCGCCTTCATTGTTCCTGGTTGATGCGGATAAGAATCCGCCGCAAGCCGGGACAGGCAGGCTCAATGTCCGGCTGCGCATGTATCTCGATCCGAAACAGGAATTCAAACAGATTTTTAATGAAGGATGGCGCAACGAACGCGACTATCTTTATGTACCGAACATGCACGGAACGGATTGGCCAAAGATGAAAGAGATGTATGGCCAATTATTGCCGTACGTCATGCATCGAGCTGATTTGAATTACCTGCTGGATATGATGGGCGCGGAAATCGCGATCGGACATTCATACGTTCGCGGCGGCGAAATGCCTGAGGTGCCGCAACCTTTAGGCGGATTGCTCGGCGCCGACTTTGTAATTGAAAACGACCGCTATAAAGTCGCGCGCATTTACGACAACGAAAGTTGGAATCCCGAACTGCGCGCGCCGCTTGCCGCGCCCGGTGCGAATGTGAGCGTCGGTGATTACATTCTCGCCATTAATGGTGTTGAACTTAAGGCGCCCGACAATATTTTCCGGCTCTTGGACGGTACGGCAAATCGTCAGACGTCATTGACCGTTAACAGCCGCCCAACCATGGACGGAGCGCGCACCGTCACCGTCGTGCCTGTCGCCAATGAACAAACTCTGCGAACTCGCGCGTGGGTCGAGTCGAACCGGCGCCTGGTTGAAAAACTGTCGAACGGCCAACTGGCTTATGTTTATCTGCCCAACACGGGTGAGCCGGGCTACAACAGTTTCAATCGTTACTACTTTTCGCAGCAGGACAAGAAAGGCGCAATCATCGATGAGCGATTCAATGGTGGCGGCTCCGCCGCTGATTACATTATCGATGTTCTTGGTCGAGACTTTGACGGTTATTTCAATAACGTCGCCGGCGATCGTTATCCCTTTACCAGTCCAGCCGCCGGTATCTGGGGACCGAAGGTGATGATCATTAACGAGATGGCCGGTTCAGGCGGCGATCTGATGCCCTATATGTTCAAGCGCCGCAAGATCGGTTTGCTGGTGGGCAAGCGCACCTGGGGCGGCCTGGTCCATACCGCCGACACGCCAACGTTTGTCGATGGCGGTTCAATGATTGCGCCGCGCGGTGGTTTCTTTAGCCGCGATAATAAGTGGGCCGTCGAGAACGAAGGCATCGCGCCCGACATCGACGTAGAGAATTGGCCGAAAGACGTAATAGCCGGTCACGATCCGCAGTTGGAGCGCGCCGTCGATGAAGCTATGAGATTGTTGAGAGAGCATCCGGTCGATCGCTCAACGAAAGAACCGCCGCCACCAACGTGGGGACGGCGTCCGTAGTTTTGTTGGTAGTGTCCTAGGACACTACCGTTTTGTTGAATCCCTTGACTAATGTTGCGCTTTGGAATAGAAACCACAGCGCTCGATAAAAGGAACCTTAGGAGTCCACATATGAAAAAGCTTTTCGTTTTGATTGCGCCGTTGTTAGTGGCAGCCGCCTGTACTGCTCCGCCAACTAATCGTGAAGTCGTCTCGAACACCAACACGTCGCCGGAGACGGCCACCGCGCCGGCGATGACCGAAGCCGATGCTATCGCGAAGGAAAAGGCCATCTGGGACACGATCAAGAACAAAGATTACGACGCGTTCGCCGCGAATTTGGCTGAAGATCAGCTTGAAGTAACCGGCAGCGAAGGCGTGTTGCAAAAAACAGGTTCAGTATCGATGGTCCGAGATTTCGAACCTACCGAACTTAACTTCAGCGATTGGAAATTTATGTCAATCGACAAGGACGCATGGATCGTGATGTACACGATCAACGTCAAAGGTAAATACAAGGGCAAGGATTTCCCGCCCGCAACTGCGCATTGCAGTTCCGCGTGGGCCTATCGCAACGGCAAGTGGCAGGCGATATATCACCAGGAAACAGAGGTGGCAAAGACGCCTCCGCCGCCGCCGCCGGCAACTGCGACCGCCAGTGCTTCGCCGGCGACAACGCCAGCGACGATCACAACTTCTTCCGACGTTGTTGCGAACGAGAAAGCCATTTGGGACTTGCTCAAGAACAAGCAATTCGACACGTTTGCAGATCAACTTGCGCCCGAAGCTTATGAGATCGAACCGAACGGATTTTCCGACAAAGCCGCGATGGTCGCCGGAGTTAAGACTTTCGATTTTTCAAAAGCCTCGACCAGTGATTTCAAAACGTTGAGCATTGATGCAGACGCAGCGTTGGTAACGTATGTCGCCACTTTCCCTGGGATGAAACCCGAGACAGAGCGACACACAACTATTTGGGCCAACCGGAACGGAAGATGGCTGGTTGTCTTCCATCAGGGCACGCCCGTCACAGCGCCAATGAACGCAGCATCGCCGGCAACTAGTGCGGCTTCGCCGGCGCTGGGTGCATCCCCCGCGGCTTCGCGCGCGATCGCATCACCCTCTCCGCACTAAGCTCCAAAGGTCGTACTCCCTGACGTGGCGGCGATGATTAGCATCGTCGCCACTTTTTTTTGGCTATTGAATTGCTCTGCCGGCAAGTAATAGGTATGAGTAAAGAGCGACCCCCGTAACAGCGGCAACCGTGAATTTAATGGCGGCGGGAATAGGTGCGGGGGAAATAAACCCTTCGATAATTCCGGCGACCACCAGCAACACTGCGACGCCCATCATCAATCGTCCCGCTTCTTTGCCTCGACTTTTCAATGCGTCAGCGCGCGACAAATCACCGGGCATCACCAGAGCGCTGCCAATCAACAGGCCAGCCCCGCCGGCAATGAAAATACACGTTAGTTCGATCACGCCGTGGCCCACCATGAACGTCAAGAGATCGTTTCCGAATCCGGCTCGATAGGTAAGCGCCAACACGGCAGCGATGGTTGCGCCGTTGTATGCGAGATAAAACAGCGTCCCAACTCCAAAGAAGGCGCCGAACGCAAAAGTGTAAATCGTCACTCGAATATTGTGAGTAAAGATTGAGCTGGCGCCCACCTGATTCGCTTCGTTTAGATCTTCCCACCAGTGAGTTTTTGTTTCGATGTAAAGCTCGCGGAACGCCGCGGGCACACCAACCAGCTCCGAAAATTCAGGATCGTGCCTGGTCCCGATAAAGCCGATGACACTGAAAACAAAAAAGACACTGAACGACACCAGTGTATAGCGCCAGGTGCGGCGGAAAGTTTGCGGAAAGTCGCGCGCGAAAAATTTGCCGATGCGCGAACTTGTTTCGGCATCGGCCTGATAGATACGGCCGTGCGCGCGAATTACGAGGCTGTTGAGATAATTTATGAGGCGCGGATCGCGCGATTCGGCGCGGGCTATTGCGAGATCAGATGCAGTGCGACGATAGATGCGTCCCAACTCTCGTACTTCGTGACGTTGCAATCGCCGTAGTGAACGGCTGTCGAGCAGCTTTAAAAGTTCTTCCAGCCGCTGCCACGCATTTTTGCGCTGATCGATAAAATTGTCTTGCATGCTGAGTCTGTACTTTGTGCCGGGTACTTTGTACTTTACTCGGAGTTCCAGGTTCCAGGTTCCAGGTTCAAAGTTCACGTTAACGAGCTGATGGCAATCCCCAACCAACAATCCTCAATCCGCAATCTCGTTGAGTGTGTACCAAACTTCAGCGAGGGCCGCAATGCAGAAAATGTGCAGGCGCTGGTCCGCGCTGTGCAGACCGTTCCCGAAGCTTGCGTGTTGGACCAACACATCGATGCGGATCATAACCGCTCGGTCATTACTTTTGTTGCGCCAGCCAATCAAGTGGTAGATGCAGCCTTCGCACTAGTTGCTCGGGCTGCTGAACTAATTGATATGCGCCGGCACAAGGGTGAGCATCCCCGGCTAGGCGCGACTGACGTGTTGCCGTTCATTCCGCTTTCCGGCACGACCATGGAGCAATGCGTCGGACTCGCTCATCAAGCGGGCGAGCGGATCGCACGCGAGCTTGGCGTCCCAGTGTTCTTTTACGAGCGAGCGGCGCTTCGTCCCGAACGCGTGAACTTGGAAGACGTACGACGAGGCGCCTTGGAACTGCTGCGCGAACAAATTGCGGTTGAACCTGCGCGCGCGCCGGACGCTGGGCCTTTAATGGTCCATGAAACGGCCGGAGCGATCGCCGTGGGCGCGCGGCCGTTTCTGATTGCCTTCAATGTCAATCTCAAAACAACGGACGTGAACGTAGCACGGCAAATCGCACGAACAGTGCGAGCTCGCCATGGTGGTTTGCCATTCGTCAAGGCACTCGGTTTTACGCTTTCCACCCGAAATCTGGTGCAGGTTTCAATGAACCTGGTTAACTATGAAGCGACGGGAATGGAACGCGCGTACGCGGCGGTTCGTGATGAAGCGGCCAGGGCCGGAGTAGAGATCGCTAATACCGAAATCGTGGGACTGGCGCCGGAAAAGGCGATCGATCGAACGGCCGAATATTTTCAGATGTTAGAGGAATTTTCGGAAGACAAGATACTTGAACACCGAATCGCGAAGTGTTACTGAAAAACGTCAGGCGAGCGGTTCATTTCTCATTAGTCATTTGAGATGTCTCATTGTCATTGACTCTACCGTGGAAATGCTCGCGTCAGTGCGGGCGGGACGCCCGCGCCGCGATCCCGGATCCCAACCTGATAAATTCTGTTCTTAGACGTCGATGCTTTTGCATCAACTTCAAATACGCAGCTTCGTCTCCGCCACGTTTAGCTTTTATGATTTCGACTAGTTCATCCTTTTCGCAGTTGGTCCAGCGCTGAAGATCCGGAACCATTTCCAAAACCACAGCAAAATCGCTAAGCGCGGCTTGTTCCATTCCGCTCCATTTCGCGCTATTAATTTGCAAACTTCTGTTTAATGCTTTCAATGACTCATTCCGCATGCGCCTGGCATCGCCGGCAAACTTGCTCGCCATTCTTCGCTGCGTCGCAAGTCCAATATTGCGCACCTGAAACCGGTCCCAATCACCGCTGTTGTTTTGATCCAATTCAAAAATCATTGGACCAGCAGCAAGCTTTCGCAACTTCGGCTTGCTCGTCCGGTACTCAGATTTCGTCCTGAGCTTTTCTTCTTCAGCTGAAACCAGTTTTCTGATCAACGGTCCCGTGGGACGAAAACCCAGCTTGCGATAGAACCAAAACGCGCCGGATTCAATTCCCTCTTCGTTCTCGTGGCCAATCTGATATGGATCGATGGCAAATGCGGTGACCCCAGCAAGATGTCGAAAGATATTCAGCACGCGCGCATACAACCACGCCGTTTCCCCGTCTCGAAAGGTGTAATAAAGATTGAAACCACTTTCCATCCGTTCAAAAAGCGACAGGCCCTCGAAATATCCGACCGGAATTCCGTTTTTGAAAATCATCGCCGCATGATACGCGCGCAACGGCAGACGCCATTCAGGCAACAGCCCCGTGACCGCTATCTCGACGCCGCGTCCGATGTTGGTCTTAAAAACGCGACGCGGATCGCCGTGTGTAAATCCATAGAGCTCGCGATATCGTGTCGTCGAAGCTTCGCGCGTCAGATCCAGCATCGCCTCGCCATCGCGCGGCGATAGCAATTCCAGTCGGACTGAAGGTTTTTCTAATTCTGCAGGCAGCGAAACGTCGCGACGCTTTATCAAGGGGCCGCGATGATAAAAGACATCACGCACGCGTAATTGCATTTGGGTGCGCGAGGCGCGTTGGGGCGGCGTCCATTGAACGTAGAGCTGCTGCGAATCGTAAAGCTCCGCTTTTTCCTTGTCGCTCTTTGGCAGTGATTCAAACTGCCGAATCAAGGTTGCGACATCTTTGGGTGAAGGTCCGAATGCTGCACGCAACCACTCTCGATACGGCACGTTCGCCTCGACCGCGGCGTCTTCACCTAAGAGCGGCATGAACCTGGGCCAGGTTTGGGCCAAGCGGTTCTCATCTTCAAACCAGTCCCAGTAAAAGCTGATCTGTTTCGGATAACGTTGCGCCAGCCAGCGGACGATGAAGTAACTGAAGGTGTCAACCACCGGCATTCCGGCTATCCCTGACATTTCAGGATGTTCAAGTGAACTCAAGTCGACTTCTTGATCCAGCGCATACCTGATTCGAGTCGAAAAACCTTTCAATAGACTTTGAGCGCGACGGCGCAACTGGGCGTTTTGCGGATATGCAGCGACGAACAGCAGTGCTTCATGAAGGCGAATTAGATTATCTGCATCACTGATTTTGCTGCCGGATAGTTTCGTCAGCACGCTATCCAATTGCTCGGCGGCCCGTGGCTCGAACTTAAGTTTCAGTTCTTCGAGCTTGTTCAGCCAACGATTGATGGATGTTTGCGGCAACGATAGATGGCCTCGTTGAAATGGAATGGATTAGAGGTGCTTTCGCATGAAGGTTGCAATCTTCCAGGCGTCGATCGCTTTCCATGGCATTGACGCCATTGTGTAGTGACCGCAGGAAAGCCAAATAACATCGAGCGGCAGCCGGTGACGTTTCGCTTCGGCAATTGTTTGCAGCGTTAGATCGATTGGAAATGTCAGGTCGTAGCGCGCGGCGAGAAAGCGCACCGGTCGGTTGCCCATCGCCGGCAAGCGGTTGATGAATGGAACCGGACTGATCGGCGCCCAATATTCGCGTAATTCCGCTAACGAGACTTGATCGCCAAAACCTTCACGCAGATGCTGCGTCGATAACCCGCGCCAGGCGACATCGGCCACATAACCGGACACGTGATTGAAGGTGCCCGCGTGAATGTCCGGCTCGTGCGCGAACGCAAGAAATGCGATGCATGATCCGACGCTGGTTCCTAAGATGCCAATTCGTTCGTAGCCTTGATTCTTCAACCAGCGCACCGCCGCACGCGTATCGAGCACCGCCTGCCTCATCGATTGAATCGTACGCCCGATGTTCGTGCTCACTAAATGATCCGCTCGCTCCAACTCAGCCGGCCGCCGTTGCTCGTGATAGGGCAGCGTCAGTCGCAGCGCCGACATGCCAATGAAATTGAAGATCCGGCAAGCCTCGACGTGGCTGTCCGGCTGGGCGTTCCATTGTGGCAAAACCACCACCGCCGTGCGCGGGGTGCGCGCGCGACTTTGCTTCACCGGAAAGTAACGGCCGCGCGCCAGATTATTTTCAGTCGCGGATGTGTGAACAGCGCTGGTCCAGGTTAGCTGGTTGTCGCGCAACTCGAAATCAGAAATGTGCGGTAACGCATAGAACAATTCACTATTCGCCAACGCATCCTTGCTGTAGTCCGACAGTACCTTGCGCGGATCTTCACCATTGACGTGGTCGCGGATGTATTTCAGTCCCCAATCAAGCGGCCTCACTAAACGATTATCGTCTCGTTCGTGATGAGCGCGTTCGCGCGCGTGCATGAATGTTTTCCACAAAGGCATTGGATTACGTTGTCGCTCACAGTGAGCGATGCATCCTAAATTAAACGCGCCGGAAAAGTAAAAAGAGCGGACCGCGGCCGTCCCGCCTGCGCGCGCCAGGCTTCCGGATAAAAATTAAGGGGTGAGTCTTCCGACCCACCCCAAAATACTCAAGGCATTTCAACGCCGGCGATTAATGCGGCGATGTCTTGGCTTCTGCGATGTTGGAATAACCTGAGTTGCCGCTCGCGTTTGAAGCGCGAACGCGATAACGGTACCAGGTGTTGGTTGACAATCCGGTATTCGCGAAACTTGTAACATTCGTTCCGACCGAAGCGATCGGCGCAAAGTTCGTACAGTTCTTACCGCTGCAGCGTTCAATGCTGAAGCTGGTTTCGTTAGACGAATTGTCCGTCCAAGCCAAATTGATTTGGCTTCCCGAAATTGCTGTCGCCGTCAAACCACTTGGCGCATTCGGTATAGGCGAAGGCGTCGGCGTTGGCGTCGGTGTCGGCGTTGGCGTTGGCGTTGGCGTCGGCGTTGGCGTCGGAGTTGGTGTCGGTGTCGGTGTAGCCGTTGGTGTCGGCGTAGCTGTCGGAGTTGGAGTCGGTGAACCGCCGCAACCCGCGAACTTGAACGACGCGATTCGCGTGCGCCAATTAAAGCTTCCGTTTGCCGGAATGTATTCCTGCGTGTACCAGAATGTGCAATCGTCCACCGGGTCTACAGTTAAATCGCTGTAGTCGCCCCAACGCGTCAGGTTCCCGGTTTGACTACCCGGGCCGGCGAACAATGTTGCTTCGCCCTGTGTCAACACATTGAGCGGATCGGTAAAGAGTCGACCAGCGTAACGAATTTGCGGCGCGATCGATGAACTCGAAGCGCTAAATCCAACCGCCAGATTTCCCTGTTGGTCCATCGCGGCACTACCCATCCAACGCCACGTCGTGTCAGGCTGGTAGGTACTCTGTTGAAAGACCGTGACCGGTCCATTCGTCACATCGCGTAACTCGAACCAGCGAACGCCGGCAACGCCGCCCGAACTAACGGTGTAGTTCCCGACCACAGCTTCATGGTCGCCGAAGTTTCGATAGGCGAGCCGGAACATCAAGCGGTCGCCGATACCGTCAAGCTTGGTTGTAGTTCCAGCCTGCGGAACGCAACTGCGAGTCGTAGGGCACAGCACAGAAAACGGCGCCGCCGCCGGATTCGAGAAAAGTGTGAACGACGAATTTCCAGGTGTCGCAAAATCTACGTGGAAATGAAATACGCGGTACGCGCCCGTGCCCGGCCATTCTACGAACGAGGCCGGCGCGCCCACCGGCGGTGGAATTGACCCATCGAGATCGGCAGGCAGAAAGACGTCTTCGGCG
>DATENN010000291.1:0-6473 GCA_035275045.1 Pyrinomonadaceae bacterium | reverse complement strand
CGTAGATGTTTCCGTTCGCACCCTCCGCGCACGATACAGTGATGTCCATGCCGGTTTTTAAAAGTTGCGTTGCATTGCCGCTACCGACAATGCAGGGTAGACCAAGTTCGCGACTGATAATCGCGCTGTGACACGTCCGCCCACCGCGGTCAGTCACAATGGCGGCCGCCTTTTTCATAATCGGTTCCCAAGCCGGGTCCGTCATCGAGGTGACCAGAACGTCGCCCGCTTTGAATTCAGTCAGGTGATCCGGATCAGCCAGCACATGGACTTTGCCTTGACTCACTTTGTCGCCAACTGCGATGCCTGTCACCAACGGTGGTCCATGCTCACCAATCAGACGATAAGTTTCGATGTAATTCTGCCGGTTACTCGCGTGCACAGTTTCCGGGCGAGCCTGAAGAATGAACAGTTCACCGGTCTGGCCGTCCTTGGCCCATTCAATGTCCATTGGCGTGGAACGTCCGGCCAACGCCGAATAATGTTCCTCAATTAGGCAAGCCCAGCGCGCGAGTTCCAACACTTCGTAGTCGCCCAATACAAACCGGTCGCGTTGCGCTTCGACAACCTCGCGCGTTCGCGTGCCCTTACCGTCGAGACCGTAAATCATCTTGACTTCCTTACCGCCAAGTTGCCGGCTGACGATCGGCCGCGCGCCCATTTGCAGTGTCGGCTTAAAAACGACCCACTCATCTGGAGTGGCCATGCCTTGCACGATTGCCTCGCCCAATCCCCACGCTCCGTTAATTACGACCACGTCACGAAAACCTGATTCGGTGTCGAGCGTGAACATCACTCCGGAACAAGCTTGATCTGATCGCACCATCGGTTGCACGCCGATTGAAAGTGCAACTTCGAAATGATCGTAGCCACGCGCCGCGCGATACGAGATGGCACGATCGGTCCAGAGCGAAGCGAAGCAGCGATGGCAAGCTTCGATCAGATGCGTTTCGCCCCGCACATTAAGGATCGTGTCTTGTTGGCCTGCGAACGAGGCGTCAGGGAGGTCTTCAGCGGTAGCGGATGAGCGAACTGCCACTTCAGGTTTTCGTGCAAGTCGCCCGCACAATCGGCCGTACGCATCGATGATCGCGGAGTGCACCTCTTCAGGCAATGGCGTGTCCAGCATTAGCGCGCGCGCCTCGCGACCCGCATCGTTCAGAGCGCGAATGTCGTTGTGGTCCAACCCGTCCATCAACTCGCGCAGGCGATCGCCCAGACCGTTGGTTTGCAACAGCAATCGGTAGGATTCGCTGGTGGTGGCAAACCCATCGACCGCGCGCACCCCGCGGGGCAGAAGTGCGCGAAACAGTTCGCCCAGACTCGCGCATTTACCGCCGACGAGTTGGACGTCACCCGCACCCACTTCACTTAAGTCGAGTACCAGAGGTTTTGATTTTTCCATACGGCCTCGCTTGATGCCTGAACATTTGGCGCTGAGGCTGAGTTTAGCTGAACGACGTTAATTCCGTCGAGATTTTGCTCGCGTTTTGTCGCGCGAGAAATTTTGTCAGGCCGAGGTCGTGAATTTCCAAGCGGTTTGTTGCTGCCGCCACCGAAACGGTGGGACTAACTACAAAATCGAATGGCGCTCTGTTAGTATGAACGCGCACTTCTCAATCCGCTTTTCAGGTATTCGGCGTTGACAACCAATTCCGACTTTCAGGAGAACCATGCGATGGGCCACGAGTTAAAGACAGAGCGCGAGCTGTCTCTGGATTTCTTGCGCGTTTGCGAAGCTGCCGCTATTGCTGCTGCTCGGACTATGGGCCAGGGTGATCGCAAGTACTCAGATCACGTCGCGGTCGAAGCAATGCGCGAAGTGATGGACACTGTTCCGATGCGTGGCCGCATTGTGATCGGTGAAGGCGAACGCGACGAAGCCCCGATGCTGTACATCGGTGAAGAGGTCGGCGGCGGCGTTGGCGCCGGTGAAGAGATCGCTGAGTCGTGTCCTGAAGTCGATATCGCTGTTGATCCGCTCGAGGGTACGAACCTGTGCGCGCTCGGCGCGAACAATGCGATTGCGGTGCTTGCTGCCGCGGAACGAGGCGGATTGCTCAACGCGCCCGACATCTATATGGACAAGATTGTGGTTGGTCCATCATCGCGCGGTGTAGTAGATTTGGATGCACCCGTAAAAGAAAATCTCAAAAACATCGCCCGCCGGTTGGGTCGCGATATCGAGGACCTGACGGTTATTGTTCTCGATCGCTCGCGCCACAAAAAATTAATTTCCGATGTTCGCGAAGCGGGTGCTCGCATTCGCTTGATTGGTGACGGTGATCTGTCGGCGGGCATCTCTGCTGCCGTCGCCGGTACAAATATTCATGCTTTGATGGGCATCGGCGGCGCACCGGAAGGCGTGATTACAGCCGCCGCGATGAAGTGCCTGAACGGAGAAATTCAAGCGCGCTTAGTGTTCGATCCGGATCGCCTGGGAATTGATCGTGACAAGGTGCCCCCAAAAGAGGAAGTGATGGAGCGGCTTCAGTCCATGGGCATCAAAGACGTCAACAAGATTTATGACACTAACGATCTTGCGCCGGGCAGGAAAATAATTTTCGCTGCGACTGGTGTTACGGATGGAGCGCTACTAAAAGGTGTCAGGTTTTTCGGCGCCGGCAAAAGAACTCATTCGGTTGTAATGACGACCGAGTCGCGTCATATTCGTTTTGTCGATACGCTACACATCGAAGGTGGCCCTGACACCGTCATACGTTTTTAGATTTGAGTTTGAGAAATGCGTTCCTCGCCTTTTGATTACAATCGTCAGCAAGCGCCGGTTCATTACCAGGTTTTGATCTGGCTCCTGGTTGCGGCCGGTTGTTTGCTCTTCATTGCAGCAATTGTTGGCGCCCCACTTGCTCTAAACTCAGGTTACCTTGTCGTTGCGCTCCCGCTTTACCACGCTTTCAGTTTGGTTTGTCATCAAATCCCGGAAAGATCGTTTTTCATAGCGGGTCATCCGTTTGCAGTATGCGCCCGCTGCTTCGGTTTATATGCGGGCTTTACGGTTGTCGCACTGGCATATCCGCTCGTGCGCTCGTTGAAGAACGTCGACGCACCGCCACGACGCTGGCTGTTTCTGGCGGCTGCTCCGCTGGCGATCGATTATGCTCTGGGCGTATTTAGCATTTGGAACAACACGCACACTTCCCGTTTTGTCACAGGTTTCTTACTGGGTGCAGTCGCGGTGTTCTATGTCATGCCGGGTTTGTTGGCTTTGGGATTAAGGCTTACGAACAAAACAGCCGCCATCACTGAAGCGCCTCAGATTTTGCCCGCAAACTACGCCAACGCGCCGAGCGATTACAGCGCGCCTCACCGGCGGATCTAGTGGGTTTCGGATGGCGGATTGGAATTGTCGTCACGCCCCATACTTGGCTGGTATTGACCTCAGCGCACCATAATCAGCAATCTAAAATCAGCACTCAGGAATCGGCTGTGGCGGGTGGTGCTTGAAGACGCTCTCAGTATAGAATCTGGGCGCGCGCCGCTGGCGGTCTGTGCCACGCGGCGCTTTTGACGTAAGGAATACTGATGGCGTTTGCTTTTCAAACCGCAGCGACGGCGGCCCCCACACCTTGGCCAACTCCGAATGGCCCACCTCCTCAGGCACTCTTCGAGCGCTATTTTCACGACCTCGTAAACAAGACCTGGGGCAACATCAGCCCGCTTTACCAACTCGACAGTTTTGATTGGACCATCCTGATTCTCTATTTCCTGATCCTGACGACCCTTGCGATCTATGGCGGGTATCGCGTCAAGCAGGTTATCGACTTCTGGCGTTATCGAAAGTTCGTCCCCAAGCCGCAAGCTCATTTTGCGGAAGTTGATTTACCAACTATCACCGTCCAACTACCACTTTTTAACGAACTCTACGTTGTAGATCGTTTGCTGAAAGCGGTTACCAAGATCGATTACCCGCGCGAAAAATTCCAGATACAGGTGCTTGACGATTCAACCGACGAGACGGTTAAGGTCGCGGAAGCGACAGTGCAAAAGTATTTGGATCAGGGTTTTGACATCCAATACATTCATCGATCTGATCGGACTGGTTTCAAAGCAGGCGCGCTCGAGAACGGATTGAAATCAGCAAAGGGCGAGCTGCTGGCGATCTTTGACGCCGATTTTGTTCCTAAGCCCGATTGTTTGCGCAAGCTGGTCGACTTCTTCACAGATCCGATGGTCGGTTGCGCGCAAATGCGCTGGTCGCACATAAACGCTAAATACAATTTGCTGACGCGGCTGCAAACAATCATGCTCGATGGTCATTTTGTCGTTGAGCAGACAACGCGTAATCGCACCGGCGGGTTCTTTAATTTTAACGGTACCGCAGGAATCTGGCGTCGCAATGCGATCGCGATGAGTGGCGGTTGGCAACACGACACGCTGACGGAAGACACTGATCTCAGCTTCCGCGCGCAGTTGATGGGTTGGAAATTTATTTACCTGCTCGACGAAGATGCGCCGGCAGAAATTCCGGTCGAGATCAATGCTTTTAAGGCACAACAGCGACGCTGGGCAAAAGGCGTAATGCAGGTGGGCATCAAGTTGTACCCGCGAATTTGGCGTTCGAAATTGCCGATGCGAGTGCGGCTGGAAATGTTCTTTCGCCTAACTGGAAACATTAGTTATCCGTTCATGATCGTCGCCAGCTTTCTTCAATTTCCGCTTTTGCTGGTACGTTACAACCAACCTTTTTATCACCTGATGGTGCTCGATTTGCCACTGCTGTTTTTCTCTTCGATTTCCGTCTTTCTGTTTTATGGCACTGCGGTGTGGTACCTCGACGAGAAACGGTCGCCGCGCCTGCTGCATTTGCCGCTGGTGATGGCGCTGGGAATTGGTCTCGCTTTTTCTAATGCGCGCGCGGTACTCGAAGCATTGTTCGGAATTAAAAGCGACTTCGTACGCACGCCTAAGTATCGGGTCGAGAAAACTCACGATGAAACGTGGAAACGTAAAAAATATAAGCGCAAGCGCGGCCTGCTCCCCGTACTTGAGTTGGGCTTCTCGCTTTATTTTCTGTTGGCCATTCTCTACGCGTTTCGGATGCGAATGTGGGGCACGGTACCTTTCTTGTGCCTCTTCTTTTTCGGTTTTGGCTACATGGGACTGATGAGCCTGCTCCAGGCCTTAAGTGGCCGCGGCCTGGCTTCGTGGTTGCGTCCGGAGTCAAGAACACCCGCGCGGCATTGAGCTCTCGTCGCCTACAAACTAATTAACAAAGATTTATCGTGCTAGATCTTGATCTGTCACCTGCCATGAACTAGTATCTGCGCGCCATCTAGCTAGAACTGTCTGCCATCGCCGCGCATTGCGCACGCGACATCGTTTCAATCCAAATTCTTTAAGAGGGACAATATGACTGCGATTACATCTACCGCTATGCGGTTTTGCACGCTCGCCATCTTTCTTTCGGCTCTGACTATTTCTGCTCTTGCTCAATCGCAAGCCACGACCGGAAACATCGAAGGCACAGTTGTAGACTCAAACGGGGCGGTCGTTCCGAATGTAACAATCACAGCAACCAATGTGGAGACAGGTTTTGTAAAGACCGCTGAGACCACTGACGATGGCAACTTTGTCATTTCGTTTTTGCAGCCGGGGAACTACACCGTCACGATTCCCGCGGTCAGCGGTTTTGCTGCAGCAACCTACGAAAATGTGAAGGTAACAGTCGGCGCGAAGAACACGCTTCAAGTTGTTCTGACAGCGGGGGGGACGACCAACGTCGTCAATGTGGAGACCCAGGGCGAAGGTGTGGAAACAACCCGAACGTCGGTGTCCTCCACCGTCAGCGAGCTTCGCGTAATCAATCTACCGACGAATGGCCGCAATTTTCTAGACTTTGTTACGTTGACGCCTGGGATCGTTCGCGACCCTACGCGCTCGGGCGATTTGGCAGTCGGCGGACAGAAGGGAACTTTAAACAGTCTGCAGATTGACGGTACCAGTAGCGACAATACGTTCTTCGGCCAGTCTTCCGGAAGAACTGGATCAGGCCGCGCACCGTCACAATTTTCGATTGATACGGTCAGAGAATTTCAGGTCAACCAGAACGGTTTTTCAGCAGAATTCGGACGCGCCGCAGGCGCTGTCATTAACGTCGTGACGAAATCCGGGACCAACAAATTTTCCGGAAGCGCTTTTGAGTATTTCCGCGACGAGTCATTGAACGCGCGCAGCCCGGTTCTGGTGGCGGTAAATCGTCCGCGCCCGCCCGGCCAGATCAATCAATTCGGTGGAACTATCGGCGGGCCGATCAAAAAAGATAAGGCCTTTTTCTTCGGAGCATACGAAGGACAGCGCTCTGATCTTCCGAATCCAGTCGTGCTGCGTTCGCTACCCTTTGCTCCGGCAAGCGTGCAAACCTTGCTGGGACCGAAAGCGGTTTCCTACAACATCGATCGCGTCCAGGACACGTTTCTGGTTAAGACAGATTTCAATATCAACGATCGCAATCA